>JAZBNQ010000087.1:0-5539 GCA_036350775.1 Mariniphaga sp. | reverse complement strand
GAATTTATCGTTCACCTAAGGTTGTTCATCAATCCTTCAAATGAATTTTAAGACCGTCAAAAGCTACAAAAACATTTTCCGGCAGTATGGACTGTATTTTTTCATGGGTTCCAAATTCATGGCTGATATGAGTCAACCAGGCCTTTTCGGGTTTTATTTTCTCTACCATTTCCAATGCCTCCTGAAGATTAAAATGGGAAATGTGCTTTTTTTCCCGCAGTGCATTAATGATCAAAAATTCAGAGCCTTTTAATTTTTCAATCCCTTCATCCGGAATAAAGTTGGTATCTGTAATGTAACTGAGATTTCCCACACGAAAACCATAAACCGGAAGTTTATGATGAAAACAACGGATTGGCAGAAATTCTATTCCGCCAATACGAACAGAATTATCATTAATGATATTCAGTTCAATGTTGGGCACACCAGGATATTTATGTTCGGCAAAAACATAATCGAAAATGCGTTTAATGGATTCCTGAACACGTTTTTCAGCATAAATATCGATTGAATTTTTTTGAAGCCAGTTAAATGAACGGATGTCGTCCAGGCCAAAAATGTGATCAACATGCTCGTGTGTAATTAAAATTGCCCTTATACTTTTTACTTTCTCGCGCAACATTTGCTGCCTGAAATCAGGGCCGGCATCAATCACAAAGTTTTGCCCGTTAATTTTCAGCAACAGCGAGGAGCGCAGCCTTTTGTCCTTTTCATTTGCCGATTGGCAAACCGGACATTCGCATCCTATTACCGGCACTCCCTGCGAGGTTCCGGTGCCAAGTAAAACAGCTTCTATCTCAAATTTATTTTGGCTTAACATGCTGCAAAATTAACAAAAGGTTGGCTAAACCACGATTATCTTTAATTTTACCAAAATTTTTCAGATGGCGGCACTTTATCTTTTACCCAATGTTTTAAGCGATGGCGACTGGCAAAATGTATTGCCGGCTCAAATTTTTCATTTGGCCACTCAAACCCGGTTTTATATTGTGGAAAATATCCGCACAGCCCGAAGATTTCTGAAACAGGTTAACAAAGAAATAGATATTGACAGGTTAACATTTTTTGAGTTGAACAAACATACCCAGCAGAATGAGCTTCCCGGTTTTTTAAAACCACTGGAACAAGGTGAAAGTATTGCAGTTATTTCAGAAGCAGGCTGTCCTGGGATTGCTGATCCGGGAGCTGAAGTGGTTAAAATTGCACACCAGAAAGGATACAAAGTGGTGCCGCTGGTTGGGCCGTCGTCCATTGTGCTGGCCCTGATGGCATCGGGTTTTAACGGCCAGAATTTTGCTTTTAACGGATATTTGCCGGTCAGGGCGAATGAACGTGCAAAAGCAATTTCAAACCTCGAAAGAATGATTAAAAACAATGGTCAAACACAAATTTTTATTGAAACACCTTACCGCAACAATCAACTTGTTGCCGATTTGCTGAAAACCTGTGCTCTCTCCACCTTGCTTTGTATTGCAGCAAATATTACCGGGGAAAATGAATTTATTTCAACCAAATCAATCAGTCAGTGGAAAGGTAATGTGCCTGATTTGCATAAGCAGCCAGCTATTTTTCTATTGGGAAGTTGAAATAGAAAAGCTAAAATTAAACCAATCCTTTTTCATTCAACAGGTGAAATTCATGTTCGAAATTAGGCGTAAACACACCCTGCCCCAAATGCTTTTCAATCTGGTTTCTGGTCCAAAAACGAGCTTCAACTACTTCGTCTGAATGAACGTTATAATTTTTATAATCATGCGTTACAAAAAGATAAACCAATTCGTTTTCCACATCTGATTCCCATTTGTACACCTGAAGAAGTTTTGCGGAAAAATCTCTCAATCCAATTTCTTCCCATGCTTCTTTTTGCAGGGCTTGTTCCAGATTTTCACCGGCAGAAATATGTCCGCCAACTGCTGTGTCCCATTTGCCGGGTTGAATGAGTTTTGTTTCCGGTCTTTTTTGAAGGAGAATGGCTTTGTTCCGGTTTAAAACCTGCATGTGCACCACCGGATGCAACAGCTTGCTTCCGTTGTGCACCTGACTGCGCGGTGCCTGTCCCGTAACTTTCCCGTTTTCATCGACAAGAGGAACCCACTCCTCCCGGACCAAAGTTTTCTGCTTCTTTTTTTGCCTGATAAATTCAATTAAAAAATAAACGCCAAACAAAATGTAAAACAATCCTCCGCTGATAAATGCCCAGGCTTCTTTATTCATAAAAAATGTGGCGTAAAAAACCAGGATGGTATGTGCTGAAAAAACAAAAAACAGTGTTTTCAGACTTTTGTGCATTTGGGTTACCTGCGCCTTATTAAACTGAATATCTTTGAGATAGCGTTTGCCCATCAATTCAATAATATTCACTTTTGAAAAAGCCGAAACCGCAAGCACTGTTACCAAAATAAGCTCGATAAGGCCGGGTTTTAGCTTAAAGAACAAATCATTATCGAGCAAAATGGAAACTGCGCCAAGTGCCACAAGAAGTATTGTATCGAAAAGAATAAATTTATCGAATCTTTTTTCGCGAACGGCTATCCAAACCATTTCTGCAATTCCAACTCCAACGGCGACAAATAGTCCGGTTTTCGTTCCCCAAATTTCGTCGGCTGCAATAAAAACGAATAGCGGAATAAAACCGGGCAATAATTTTTTCAGGAGTTCAGTCCTGGACATCAGCAACTATTTAATACAGTTAACCTGCCTTACTATTCAGGAACCTGGGCTGGATAAACTTTATACACTTCCACTTCCATTATCAGCGGAGTAAAACCGGTAAACCCATACGAACCATATTGCCCAAATCCGAGCTGCGAATCGAAAATAAGACGTGCTTTGGAGCCTTTTTTCATGTATGTTAGCGCTTCATGAAGTGCTTTCAGTTCATTAACGTAAGTGGCTGTTGATGGCAGTTCGGTGGGAGGAAGAACAGTTAACTGGAGTGGTTCATAATTGCCAGTTCCAACACTATTTAAACTATCAAGAGTTTGAATTTCATAAAAAACCTGAACCTGATCACCCATTTTGATTGAATCACCGGTACCTTCTTCCAGTTCAATGTAATACAATCCGGAGGGCTTGCGTTCCACCTCGGCATAATGTGCGCGAATAAATTCATCCAGCTTTTTCAGCTCATTTTGTCTCTGCTTTTCCAGGCTGTTTTCCTTACAGGAGAAAAAAGCTGTGGCAACAACGGCCAAAAGAAATAATGTTATAATACGTTTCATCTGTTTCCTTGTTTAATAAATAATAAAACTACGAAGGTTTTATTTCATACATTTTTATTACAAAAATCAGGGTTTGATATGGTGGAATTCGTCCATTCCCAATACTTCCGTATGCCAGTTCAGATGGAATAACAAATTGTGCACGTGCACCTTTGTTAAGCACTTTCATTGCTGTTTCAAATCCCGGTATCATGCGGTATTCTTCATGTTCAAGAATAAAAGTCATTTTACCCGTTGTGCTGCTCAGCTCAGATGAATCGAACATTACGCCATCAATATAATAGCCGGCATAGCCAATGGTTAAAGTGTCACCTGCCTTGGCCAAATCACCTTCACTTTCATCGTCCATCATAACATAATAAATATCATTTTCAAGAGTGTCAATATCGTGCCCCCTTGCTGCCAATGTATCCAGATAAGCTTTTCTTAGCATAATTTCTTCAGCAGCAGTGTAAACTTTTTCATCTTCTGTTTTTAAACACGAAGAGATAACCAGGGCTAACATAACTGCGATGGACAGATTCATTAATAATTTTATCTTCATTTTTCTATTTTTTAAATTTTTGTTTCCAATAACAGATGCTTATAGTCGTGTAAAAGTTGCGTAAACTTTTCAACAGCCGCTTCAATCGATAATTTTGTTTCGCCACCGGCCGCGTTTTTGTGCCCGCCGCCCGAAAAATGGTCGCGCGAAAACGCATTACATGCAAAATTCCCTTTCGACCTGAACGAGGCTTTTACGTGGTCCTTCTTTTCAATAAATAACGCACTAAAAACAATATTATTTATTGAAAGCGGATAATTTACAAATCCTTCGGTATCGCCCGGCTGAAATTCAAATTTATCCAGTTCCTTTTGTGAAAGCCACATTACAGCAGAGCGGTACTCAGGAAATACTTCCATTTTTTCACCCAAACAGTGTCCTAACAGTTTCATGCGATGCGCAGAAAAATTATGGTAAACCGCAGCATGAATTTTTTCGGTATCAATTCCCCATTCCATTAATTTAGCAACCACCTGAAAAGTATTTGGCCGCGAAATATTGTGGGCGAAAGACCCCGTATCGGTCATAATTCCTGTAAACAGTGCTTCGGCAGCATCATGGTTTATATATTCGCCAAGGTTAATTAGCTGAATTACATCGAAAACCAGTTCGGCGGTACTACTGTATTCCGTTTCCGAAATCGTTAAATCGCAAAAATCAGTTGGGTATGGATGGTGATCGATAAGCACTTTTGGTTTTGAAAATTCGAGTACTTTTTTTTCCATCCGGGCTGTGCGTTTGGCTTCATTAAAATCGAGGCAAAACAGAATTTGTGTTTCCAGCAGAATTGCTTTTCCACGATTTTTCTTTCTGTCGTAAACCACAATTTCAATAGAAGTAGTAAACCAGTGCAAAAATTCCGGATAACTATTGGGTACAATAATTTTTACTTCATGACCATAATTTTTAAGCACTTCGCCTAAACCAATGGCAGAGCCAATGGCATCGCCATCGGGGTTCTCATGTGTTACCAACGTCACTTTTTGCTTTGGAACTTTAATTAAGGTTTCCAAAGATGTAAAAATCTCATTTCCAGTGTTTTTCAAAACCATAAAAATTTGAATGGACAAAGATAAGAAATCTGCTATGCGTGCAAAGGCATCTTTCCTCAATTTTTGTTAATATTGCGAAACTTAAAAATTTATAAAACTTTGGAAAATGGCAGGAAACCAAACGTTCACTATGATTAAGCCCACGGCGGTCAGGAAGAATTTCACAGGCGCAATTATTAAAATGATTAGCGAAGCTGGATTTGAAATTAAAGCTTTAAAACTGGTTCGTTTATCGCGCGACCAGGCCGCTTCTTTTTATGCTGTGCATGAAGGCAAACCGTTTTATGACTCGCTGATTGAGTTTATGAGTTTAGGGCCCATTGTGGCTATGATTCTTGAAAAAGAAAATGCAGTGGAAGCTTTCCGGGATTTTATTGGCGCCACTAATCCTGAAAACGCCGCAGAAGGAACCATTCGGAAATTGTATGGTACCAATTTGCAGCAAAATGCAGTGCATGGTTCAGATAGCGACGAAAATGCTGTTATTGAGGCTGATTTCTTTTTCTCTAAAATGGAAAGATTTTAATTTTCAGAATAATTTATTTTTCTGTTGAAGTTGCGTGGTGAGGATGAAACTTACATTTTCTACTACGCAATTTTAATATTATTGCATGTTTATTGCCATTTAAATATTGATTTTCTCAATTTAAATACCTAATTTGTAGTGTTTTTTGTTTGAAGAATTGAATACAAATTGTATGAAAACACTTAGTAAGAACACT
>JAZBNQ010000086.1:0-7072 GCA_036350775.1 Mariniphaga sp. | reverse complement strand
GGGCGAGACTCAAATTACAATCTACAAATTCGCAATCAGTGAATTGAAATTCTGAAAGATTGCATTCGCTAAAATTGCAGTTTTTGAAAACGCACTGCTCATATTCGCCTTTTACCAGCCTGTTTTCTGAAAAATCCTCGTTACTAAATGTTTCGTCGTGCATGTAAATGTTGTCCATATCATACCGTCAATTAGATTGACCGACAATTTAAAGCATTTTTAGAAATTTATACAAAAACTTGTTGATAAATGCCAAAATCCTTTATTCAACTTTTCTAATTGGATGAGTTTTCAGACAGGAAAATTCGAAATTTTTGTTTGCAGAAACGGCTGAATGTAAAAACACCGAAAGCAAAAAAGTGCGTACGATTAATCATAAGGGAAATACCACCCCACATAAATACCGGCATTTATTCACTGAAAACCCGCCGAATATGTTCTATCGTATTCAACATAAGGCGACACAACAAACCGCTTTAAATAATGATTAAATTCCAGTCCAACTGCAAAAGCTACCGGACTGTTGTTGATTTCGGAATTGCCCTCAATTTCCAGTCCTGAAATGTTTTTAAATCGCAAAAAACTGACATAAGGCGAAATATCTGTGGTACGATGCACCGGAAAATGATAAGCAAAATGTTCCGCAGATAAAATCAGTACAGCCCCAATTAACAAAAACATTTCAATGGGTAACCCTTCCTCCATTTCGTCAGTATTCTCTCCTGAAGCATTCAAAACCACATCGGTACCAAAATACCATAAAGGCAGGCCCATAAGACCGGGCGCAAAATGCAGGTAATTTTTCCAAACATTAAATCAGAATCAAAGCTGAACCTTTTTCCCACGAACATGCGCATTTTAAAACCTCAGGCAAAAATGGAAGGATGGGGTGTACTTCTGATAACATTGGGCGATAAAAAAACTGCCACATCACCGGCTGAGTGAACCGTTCCGGTGTAAACCTGTGACTCTTCTCTCATTGGAAACTGAGCGAATACAAATTGGAAAAGCAACAAAATAACGGCAATTAATGACATCCTTTTCATTTTGGCTATTTTTTGGTTTAACCATTCAATTTACGAATTAAAACACTGACAAACAACAAGTAAAAGACCAAAAAATTATTAGTAAAATACCAGCCACTTTTTTCCAAATGCATAAATTTTATTGTAATTTCGAACCAAAACTCAAAATTATGAAACGAACTGCTTTACTTATTCTGGTGAGGCACCGCCAGGAAACCGCAGAAAAGGTGCAAAAAATACTAACGGGCTGGGGCTGCTTCATCAAAACCCGCCTGGGCATTCACGATGGCGTGCTGGAAAATTGTTCTGACAGTGGCCTGATTTTCCTCGAACTCACTGGAGACGATTTGAGCAAACACGAGGAAATTACCCGAAAACTCAACCTGGTGAAAGGCGTAGATGCGAAATTGGTGAGCCTGGAAGTATAACCATGGATTTATCTTACTGAAATGTTAGCTGGTCGTTCAGCTTTTATCACTCTGATTGTAGAATTTAACCAATTGTTTTACTACACTGCCAATCATAAACTGCAGTGCTTTCGATCGGAATGAAAACTCATTGAACGTACCGATAATTGCGGATTCGGTTTTTGGATGATAGAACATAAAAGCACCGGTTGCACCAACGCATCCCCAGCAAACATATTTTTCGGGAAAAAGTACCGGAATGGTTTTAAATTTCCAGATGGAATAACCATAGTTGAACCCGGGTGTGGGAAATCCCATTGGAATATCGTCGTTCAGCATCTGTTCCAGCGTCTCCTTTTTCACCAGTTGATGATTTATAAGTGCCTTCATAAAAAGCAAATACTCTTCGGCAGGAGCAATAACACCGCCCCCTGCATAATCGATTTGCGCCAGCCCTTCAACTGATAAAAGGTCAACGTTTTTAATGTACAAACTGGCCGCTGGAAATTCTGAAGGCACTGCAGGCTGAGAAAACCCATGCATATATGCATTTTTCATTCCCAGCGGATTGAAAACAAACTCGTGCAGCACTTCGTGGTAAGGTTTTCCCGTAACGTTTTCAATAATCAATCCCAGCAAATAGTAGTTGGTATCGGTGTAAAAATGTTTTTTACCGGGTTCCGATACGGGTTTCAAATTCTCCTTTCCCCAAATAACTGCTTCCCTCGGCGAAATCACCTGCGGTTCTTTCAGAAGTTTTTTATAAAGTTTGTAAAACACATCGTTCAGTCCTGAAGTTTGTTTCAGCAAATGGGAAATTTTAATTTCGGTTGAATAATCCTGCCCCTTGTAAACATGCAGTTGGTCCATTAATTCGCGGTCGAGGTATTTCGAAATCCTGTCGTCAAAAGCCAATTCGCCTTTATCGACTAAAATTCCGGTAATTGTGGCTGTGAACAATTTACCCACACTGGCCAGATGTATCGGTTGATTCGGATTTGCGTCCACATTGCCGGTTTTTCCTTCTGCTAAATTCAGATGAATGTTTAGCTTATCGGAATGTACCAGCAGATAAGCACTTTTAACTTTTCCGGAACTTTGTACTTTTTTTCTAAAACGGGATTCAATTGTTGATTCAACATTTAATCTGTCCATTTTTTTTTGATTTTCGATTAGCAATGACAAAGGAACAAATATAAGAGGTTGGCTGCTAGTTTTGAAATTATACCATCAAAAACAGATCATTCAATGCAGCAAATAATTCTGTTGAAATCGGGCAGATGGTCAGTGAGATATTTTTGCTGTCTCTCTGCTGCAATTTCAACACCAGACCAAATACGGTTTTTCAAACACGACGATTCAATAATTAAACGTTCACTTATCATGAAATCAGAAGAATTATCCCTGAAAATCACAGGCCCCTAATTCACGCAAAACCCCGATTAAAATCATTTTTCATTCCCGCAAATTCCCCTAATTTCAGCCCAAACAAAAACCAGTAAAAATGAGCTACAATCCGGCAAAAAAAATTTTTGAACTGAAACAATTCGGAGAATTTGGTGGCGTAAATCCATCCGTTACCGACTCGTCCACCTTTACATTTCTGAAGGGAGAAACCATGGAAGAAACCTTTTTGGGTCACACAGAAGGATGCTTTTTGTATTCACGCCACTGGAATCCCAGCAACAAGTACCTGGCCGATGCACTGGCTGCGCTGGAGAACACCGAATCGGCCTGGGTTACAGCCTCAGGTATGGCAGCCATTACCTGCGCCCTGCTGCAATTGTGCCATTCGGGTGACCATATTGTAACCAGCGTGACCACTTACGGCGGAACATTTGCTTTTCTGAAAAACTGGTTGCCACGCTACAACATCGATGTCACATTTGTGGATATTACCAAACTGGAGCAAGTGAAAGCAGCCATGCAACCCAACACGAGAGTGATTTATACTGAAAGCGTAACAAATCCGCTGCTCCAGGTTTCCGATATTCCGGAGCTGGCAAAAATTGCACATGAACACAGCGCCAAACTGATGGTGGACAACACTTTCACTCCTATGATAATGACTCCGGCTTTACGCGGAGCCGACATCGTGGTGTACAGCATGACCAAATTTATTAACGGCAAAAACGACTGCGTTGCAGGTGCCATTTGTGCTTCGGAAGCATTCATCAATCAATTATCCAATGTGAACGACGGAACAGCCATGCTTTTGGGCCCGGTTCTCGATTCGTTGCGTTCTTCGAATATCCTGAAAAACCTGCACACCTTGCATTTGCGAATGAAGCAGCACAGTAGCAATGCACAATTTTTAGCTGAAAACCTGAGCGATTCCCGATTAAAACTGATTTACCCCGGTTTAAAAAACCACCCGCAGCACGAACTTCATAAAAAGCTGATGAACAACGAATACGGATTTGGAGGGCTGCTGGCACTGGATTTGAAAACCCACAAAAAGGCCAACCGTTTTATGCGAAAAATGCAGGATGCCGGAGTTGGTTACCTTGCTGTAAGCCTGGGCTATTTCAAGACACTTTTCAGTTGCTCGGGGCACAGCACTTCGTCAGAAGTTCCGCAGGAAATTCAACATCAAATGGGCCTTTCCGACGGGTTGGTGCGTTTTTCAGTTGGGCTCGACAATAACATGGACGAGATTTTGGAAAGAATAAAAAGTTGTTTGTAAACCTCAAAAACAACTTTTCTTCGGTGTCGCATTAGCCTGCCCTTTCAGGGCGAATTGAACTTACTGTTACCTTTCTTTCCAAAAGCGCTGCTTTGGGTTGAAATAAGCTGGACTTTCAGCCCGAATTCAGTCAAGATACAGTCTTTTCGATTCTTATCAATATAAATTCCTCCTGAAAGGACAAATTAAATCAGCCTGATGGCATCGCCTCAGGGAAATGAATAAAATACAATTCTATTCATCCTGAAAGGGTAGATTATTAAAAAATAAATAGCGGCAGAAGATACGGTACGACAAAAATCAGTATCTGGTTTTCGGAAATAATTATATTTGCCCTTTCCTTAAAAAAATTGATATAGAATGAGAAAAGCAACTTTTACCACCGGAGTACTGATTTTGGTATTCTTTATGACAAATTATCAGATTTCAAACGGGTGTACTAATTTTCTGGTTACACGCGGAGCATCGGTTGACGGATCTACCATGGTCACTTATGCAGCCGATTCGCATAGTTTGTACGGCGAACTCTATTTTCAACCCGCACAGGAGCATCCCGAGGGTGCCATGCGCGACATTTATGAGTGGGATACAGGTAAGTATCTGGGGCAAATTCCTCAGCCCCGACGCACTTACAGCGTGGTTGGCAATATGAATGAATTCCAACTGGCCATTGGCGAAACAACTTATGGCGGCCGGGAAGAACTTTCGAGCCAGGAAGGTGCGATAATGGATTACGGCAGCCTGATTTACGTTACCCTACAGCGTGCCAGAACTGCCCGCGAAGCTATCCAGGTGATGGCCGATCTGGTTGAAAAATACGGGTATTACAGTTCAGGCGAATCATTTTCCATTGCCGATCCCAACGAAGTTTGGATTATGGAACTGATTGGCAAAGGTGAAGGCGAAAAAGGCGCTGTTTGGGTGGCTTTGAAAATTCCCGACGGTTACATCAGCGGACATGCCAACCAGGCGCGCATAACTACTTTTCCAAAAAATGATCCGGAAAACTGTTTATATTCACCCGATGTAATTTCCTTTGCCCGCGAAAAAGGCTGGTATAACGGAACTGATGCCGAATTCAGTTTTTCAGATGTTTATGCCCCGGTTGATTTTGGCGGCGCCCGGTTTTGCGAAGCCCGCGTTTGGGCTGGTTTCAGCAAAGTTGCCTCAGGAATGGAACAATACGTAGATTATGCCAAAGGGCTGATTAAATATGACGATAATACCAGTTTTGCCACCAACCGGATGCCACTCTGGATAAAACCCGATAAAAAACTAAGTGTGCGCGATGTTCAAAACATGATGCGCGACCATTACCAGGGGACCGAACTGGACATGACGCAGGATGTGGGCGCCGGTCCGTTTGCCATGCCTTACCGTTTTGGCCGCCTCACATGGGAAGTGGATTCGGTGAAATACTGCAACGAAAGGCCCATTTCAACAAGGCAAACCGGATTTTCGTTTGTAAGCCAAAGTCGAAACTGGCTGCCGGACCCCATTGGCGGAATTCTTTGGTTTGGTGTTGACGATACCTACAATACAGTTTACGTGCCCATGTATTGCAGTATTACTGAAATTCCGGAATGTTTCGCCGAAGGAAACGGCGATCTGCTCACTTACAGCCCAACCTCTGCATTCTGGACTTTCAATAAGGTATCGAACTTTGCCTACCTGCGATACAGCGACAAAATCAAAGACATTAAAAAGGTACAAAAAGAACTTGAAGATAATTTTGAACGATTTGTGCCACTCATTGACCAGGCAGCAAAAGAAATTTACAAAGACCATGGACCAGAAGAAGCACGCCGTTTTTTGTCGATATATTCAGTAAATGAAGCCAATCATATTACCGCCCGGTGGGAAAAACTCTGGCAGTATCTGCTGATTAAATACCTCGACGGAAACATAAAAAAAGAAAAAGACGGCCAGTTTGAACGCACTGAAACCGGAATGCCTCCCTATCCCATTTTCCCGGAATATCCGGAATGGTGGTACCGGGTAATTATTGAGCATACCGGCGACCATTTTAAAGTAATTGAATAATTTTTCAGTTATTTGATTTTAAATGAGCCGTCTTCCATTTGCCTTGTAAAAAAAAGTATTACTTTTGCGCCGGTTTAAAAGCAATCTCTTTTCTGCATTTTAGCGGAATACATTGCCAAAATTAATTAAATAATTTCAGAAATGGATTTAATAAAATTTGTAGAAAACGAATTCAAGGTAGAAAAAGAACACCCGAGTTTCTCTGCCGGTGATACAGTTACAGTAAGTTATATGATTCGGGAAGGAAACAAAGAACGTATTCAGAATTTCCGCGGAGTGGTTCTCCAGATTAACGGAACCGGAAATACCAAAACATTTACCGTTCGCAAAATGTCGGGAAGTATTGGTGTGGAAAGAATTTTTCCGCTCTCTTCACCATTTATCGAAAGCATTGAAGTGAATAAAAAAGGTAAAGTTCGCCGCAAAAGGTTGTTTTATTTGCGTGGTCTCACTGGTAAAAAAGCCCGTATCAAAGAAAAAAGATTCTAAAAAACAGGCAATTGCATACAGAAGGTCTTCGAAAGAAGGCCTTTTTTTGTGCCCATGAATTTTTAACATACATTCAGTCTGTAACATCTGCCTTAATTAAATGACCCATAAAGCTGAAATTTGTACATTTAACTTTTCAATTTAAAAACTACTCCATTTATGAAACAGTTCATATTTTTTTTCACGATTTTTTTATTGGCCGGAAACACCATTCTGGCGCAAGGCACCCAACTGCTTCGCGAACCCACTTTATCTTCGGAAAGTATTGTATTTGTTTATGCCAACGATTTGTGGAAGGTGGGCCGCAATGGCGGAGATGCCATCAGGCTCACCACGGATGAAGGCGCGGAATCGCTTCCACACTTTTCGCCCGATGAAAAGTGGATTGCCTTTACCGGACAGTACCACGGCAATACCGACGT
>JAZBNQ010000085.1:0-2897 GCA_036350775.1 Mariniphaga sp. | reverse complement strand
TAAAGGGAAGTATTCCCGGGTTTCAAACCGAAGATTTTATGATTCGGAATATTTTTATTGGCAACAGTCCCAGAGATGATGTGTATTTTTCCCGATTCAGATTTGGCGAAATTCTGTTTAAAAACGGGATGAAACTGGATAACCTGACACTGGATTCAGAAATTGCCGGAAATGAAATTTTTAATACCATTGAATGGGGAAAGGAAGACGACAAAAAATACAGCGGAAAAATAGCACTTCGGTCTGAGTTAATACAAGATACTCTTACTTCACATTTTCAGGTTGAAACAGAAGGTTTCCCTTCGCAAATATTTGTTGCTGATTCGCTTTGGAGAATTAATTCCTTTACAGCCAGAATCGACAGTTCGAGTATAAAAATCAACAACCTTAAAATACTTGGGAGTGATCAGCAAATTATTGTAGATGGTTTAATTGCTGAAAACGACTCGAGCAAGATGATGGTACTTTTCGATAATATTTTATTGAGCAAAATCGGACCCTATCTTGAAAAAAATCTCCCACTAAAAGGAACATTGAATGGTTCTGCTCAGTTACAGGATTTTTACGGACAGCGGCTGTTGTATTCTGATATTAATATAGACCAGCTTATTTTCAGGGACCAAAAAGTGGGTGATGTTTCCATTTTGAACCAATGGGACCAGGAAGAACATGCGGTAAAATCGGAAATGAAAATAATAAGCAATGACCGTCAAAATCTGATTGCAAGCGGAAGTTACAATCCAGAAAGCCGGGAATTATTATATCATGCTGAATTTGATCATCTTTCGCTCGTAGTTCTGGAAACGATTATTCGGAACAATTTTTCCAATTTTCATGGCGATGGCACAGGAAAACTAAAAATACACGGAACACCCGATAAAATTTTGTTAACTGGTGCAGTGGAAGGATTAAATGCCGGACTTACCATTGATTACACCCAGGTAAGCTATAATTTTACCGATTCAGTTTTTTTTAAAGGCGATACAATTTTGTTCGACCGGATTTCAATGAAGGACCTGGCTGGAAATCGTGGAACCTTTGAGGGAACCATTGTTCATACAAACTTTCAGGATATGAAGTATAACCTGGCAGTTTATTCGCCCCGTCTTACTGCAATGAATACAACAGCACGTGATAATCCCCAGTTTTTCGGGCAGGTAATTACAAATGGCCGTCTAAATGTTACAGGGCGAGGCAAACAGGTGAGACTTTCGGGAACCGGAACAACCCTGGCCGGTACCAATGTAAACATTTCGCTTGAAGATGAAAGTGAATTGGAACGCTACGATTTCATCCAATTTGTTTCCTCTGAAGATACTGTGAGACAACAATTTTTATTTCCGCAAAAGGATGACGGTGATTTTAGCCTTGACCTCACCATAACGGCAACTCCCGAGGCCCGTGCCCAATTGATCTACAATGCACAAATTGGCGATATCATTCGTGCCCAGGGCGAAGGCGTTTTGCGTTTTGGAATGAACAACGAAGGTGATATTACCCTTTCCGGAAACTACACGGTTGAACGAGGCGATTATCTTTTTACGCTTCAAAATGTTATAAACAAGCGATTTACAATTGAGCAGGGCGGAACTATAACCTGGTCAGGCGATCCATACAATGCCATTATCGATATTAATGCCGTATATAAACTCAAAGCTTCCCTGTATGACCTGCTTGTTGATTCTTACGCCAATATTTACCAAAGCCAGCGGATTCCGGTTGAATGTAAAATTTTGTTAACTGAAGAATTATCAAACCCGAATATTGATTTTGAAATTGAATTTCCAACAGTTGAAGACAGACTGGTTGAAGAGGTGAGGCAATATTTTAATTCTCCCGAAGAAATGAATAAGCAAATTTTATCGCTGATAGTGTTGGGTAAATTTTATACACCTGAATATTTAAGAGGAACTTATGAAGCTCAAAACCCGAACCTGATTGGCACAACAGCCAGCGAACTTTTTTCGAACCAGTTGAGCAACTGGTTATCGCAAATTAGCAACAATGTAGATATTGGTTTAAACTACCGGCCCGGCAACCAGATTACCAACGACGAAATTGAGCTGGCGCTCAGCACACAGATGTTTAACGATCGGGTTACTATTAACGGAAATATCGGCAACAATAACAATCCCAACTCCGGCAACAATAGCCAGTTGGTGGGCGATTTCGATGTAAATGTGAAGCTCATCCCCAACGGAAAAATTCGTTTTAAGGCATACAACCGTTCAAACAATAATTTGATTTATGAAACCGCACCTTATACCCAGGGAGTTGGTTTCTCTTTTACAGAAGAATACAATACCTTTAATGATTTATTGGATAAAATGAAAGCAATTTTTTCGCGGAAAGATGAAGAATAATGGTTATTCTTTTATCTTCGTTGGCTTCAAAATCTGGCAGGAATGAAATTCACTGGAAAAAATATTTGGATAACAGGTGCATCCTCAGGAATTGGAAAAGCAGTTGCCCTGGAAATTTCCAAACACAAAGCATTTTTAATAATCTCGGGAAGAAATGAAGAGGCTCTGAAGGAAGTAGCTGTAAGGTGCCAGAAAAACGGAAGTACAATTCAGATTATTTCGTTCGATTTAGCCGACGAAAAATCGGTGTTTGAAGCTGCCGGCAAAGTGCTTTCCCAAAAAATAAAAATCGATGCACTTTATCATTTTGGAGGAATTAGCCAAAGATCGTTTGTGAGCGAAACGCCGCTGGCAGTTGACCGAAAAATTTTTGAAGTGAATTTTTTTGGAACAGTTGCACTTACTAAATCCATATTGCCATGGATGATTGAAAACGGAGGCGGACAAATTGCAGTTACATCCAGCATCGTAGGAAAATTTGGTTTTCCTTATCGTTCGGCCTATTCGGCAGCAAAACATGCTCTGCACGGATTT
>JAZBNQ010000084.1:0-5914 GCA_036350775.1 Mariniphaga sp. | reverse complement strand
TCAATAACAACTGCACCGTCTTTTACCATATTTCCTTTTACAAATTCAGGAACTCCAATGGCAGCAACAAGAATATCAGCACTCCGGCACACTTCCTCCAGATTTTTAGTGCGGCTGTGGGCAACAGTTACAGTAGCATTTATGGCTTTTTGCGACATTAAAATACTTAGCGGCCGGCCAACAATGTTGCTTCTGCCAACAATTACACAGTTTCTTCCGCTGGTTTCAATGTTGTAACGTTTAAGCAGTTCAACTATTCCAAATGGTGTAGCCGAAACAAATGAGGGTAGTCCGATAACCATTCGGCCTAAATTTTCAGGATGAAATCCATCCACATCTTTTTTCGGATCAATTGCTTCAATAACTTTTTGTTCTGAAATGTGCGCTGGCAAAGGTAACTGCACAATAAAGCCATCAATATCAGCATCTTCATTCAATTCATAAACTTTGGAAAGCAGTTCTTCTTCAGTAACATCATCTTCATACCGAATAAGCGATGATTTAAAACCGACGGCTTCACAATCTTTAATTTTGTAAGCAACGTAGGTTTCGCTTCCCCCGTCGTGACCAACCAAAACTGCTGCCAGGTGCGGAGTTTTTGCACCGCTTTCTTTTAAAACTTTAGCTTTTGCAGCAATTTCTTCCTTCATTTCTGCTGCCACTTTTTTACCGTCGATTAGTATCATTCGTTGTAATTTTTTATATCAGTAGATCACTCAAGCTTAAATCTTTGGCTGAAACTTTAAACATTAAACTTTCAGAACCTTCCTCCCGGTTGTTTCATTCCGCCCATCATACGCTGAATGTTTTTGCCCTGCGAAACCATTTTCATCATTTTTCGTGTTTCTGAAAATTGTTTCAGCAAACGGTTGACTTCCTGAATGTTGGTTCCCGATCCGTTTGCAATTCGTTTCCGGCGGCTTCCGTTAATCAATGCCGGATCTTCGCGCTCTGCAGGAGTCATGGAGTAAATAATGGCTTCAATGTGCTTGAATGCATCGTCGTCCAAATCCATATTTTTCATGGCCTTACCCATTCCCGGAATCATAGAAACCACATCTTTCAAATCGCCCATTTTTTTAATCTGGTTTATCTGCTTCAGGAAATCGTTAAAGTTAAAGGTATTTTTTGCCAGTTTCTTCTGTAGCCTGCGGGCCTCTTCTTCGTCGTATTGTTCCTGTGCTTTTTCCACCAGCGAAACAATATCGCCCATACCTAAAATACGGTCGGCCATTCGTGTGGGATGAAAAACATCAATGGCATCCAGTTTTTCTCCGGTCCCCACAAATTTAATGGGTTTGGTAACCACTGAACGGATAGAAAGGGCGGCACCACCACGAGTGTCACCATCGAGTTTGGTAAGCACAACGCCGTTAAAATCGAGCCTGTCGTTAAATTCTTTGGCTGTATTTACCGCATCCTGACCAGTCATGGAATCGACCACGAACAAAATTTCGTTGGGATTAACTGCCTTTTTAATGGCCGAAATTTCATTCATCATCTGCTCATCAATGGCCAATCGGCCGGCGGTATCAATAATTACCACATCATTTCCGGCTCGTTTGGCTTCTTTGATGGCCGATTGTGCAATTTGCACCGGATTCATATTGCCTTCTTCGGTATAAACCGGGACGCCGATTTGTTCGGCAAGCACTTTTAACTGCTCAATAGCTGCCGGACGGTAAACGTCGCCTGCAACCAGCAACGGATGCCGGCCTTTTTTGCGTTTTAGCATGTTGGCCAGTTTGCCCGAAAAAGTTGTTTTACCCGAACCTTGCAGCCCAGCCATTAAAATTACCGAAGGAGAACCACTTAAATCGATGTCAACCGATTCACCACCCATCAGTTCGGCCAGCTCGTCTTTTACAATTTTTACCATCAGCTGGCCCGGCTTAACAGCAGTAAGCACGTTTTGCCCTAATGCTTTCTCCTTTACATCATCAGTAAAAGTTTTTGCTATTTTAAAGTTGACATCGGCATCGAGCAGTGCGCGTCGAATGTCTTTCAATGTTTCGGCTACGTTAATTTCCGAAATCTTCCCTTGTCCTTTCAACAACTGAAAAGACCGCTCCAGCCTGTCAGATAAATTTTCAAACATGTTGTTTAATTTTCTTTTGAAAATGAGTCGCAAAAATACAAGGAAATTGTGAGAAGGCAAAACGGTTGACAGAGCAGACTTCAGATTAAATCAAAAGAAATTTTGAATTATTTAAAGGTTAAAATTCTTTTAATTTGATTCTATTTTTATTTCTGCCGGCAGCATGCCATCTGATTTTGCCCTGAGAACAATTTCACCCGCCCTATTCTGCGATTTTATTATAACCAGTCCCCTTCCCTGCCATGCTTTTCTTTGCGTTTGCTGAAAACTTTCCGTACTCATGGGATTCGAACTGGCGACTGCAACAATTTCACCGGGCCCCTCAATTTCAAACTGAATTAAATTTTCAGCTTTCGGATTTCGGATGCCGTTTTCATCCAATAATTCAAAAGTAATAAAACTTAAATCCTGACCGTTGGCAAAAAGTTTAGTCCGGTCTGAAGTAAGCTGTATTTTGGCTGGAGTGTTTGCTGATTTTAAAACATGCTCAGCTTTTACATTTTCGTCAACCATCGCAACAGCTTTCAACTCACCGGGCTGGAACGGAATATTCCAAACAGCCATAAATTCATTGTCGCTATTGGTTTCTTTTGTTCCCATTGATTCGCCATTCAGGAAAAGTTCCACTTTTTCGTGGCCCGAATATACAATTACTTCAATATTCTGATTTTCATACCCTTTCCAGTTCCAGTCGGCCACGTGGTCGTGCCAGTGCCACTTGCTCCAGCTTGCCCTGTTTTCTTTTTTTGGAAATGAAGGAACCGGCGGTTTCACAAATATGGAAAGCTGATCACCCACGCCCCAAAGCACGTCACGATAAAATGACTGCGGACGTTTAAACCCGCAAATATCAATGTCGCCGCAAAATGCTTGGTTCCACGGATAAAAATTCTCATCGTGCGGATAACCACGCCAACCGATACTTGCTTCACCCAGGTAATCGAATCCGGTCCAAACAAAATCGCCGAAAACATAGGAGTGATTTTTTACATCCATCCAGGCGCCAAAAGCTTCCAGCGGATAGGATTCGGCACAATACATAATCCGGTCCGGCACCCGTTCGTGGTCAATGGCGAAAATACTTTTTTTCCCATGGTCGCCACCGAATGAATAGTTGTAGCCCGAAATACCGAGTGTGGCAAAATAGGGATCTTTATCGGGATTTAACCCGTTTACGGCAGCAGTTACCGGACGGGTTGGGTCGAGATTTTTCACATATTCTGCCAGCATTCTTGAGGTTACCGCGCCTTCAGGCTCTCCCCGCTCCGGAATTTCATTTCCAGTACTCCACATAATAATTGACGGGTGATTCCGGTCGCGAAGAACCATCGCCTCCATATCTTTTTGCCACCATTCATCAAAATAATTGCTGTAATCCTGTGGATTTTTAGGACGCCGCCACATATCAAAAGCTTCGTCGATGACCAGCATTCCCAGCCGGTCGCAAGCATCAAGAAAAGCCACAGAAGGCGGATTGTGCGCACACCGGATGGCATTAAAGCCATTGGCTTTTAGGAGCTCCACACGACGCTCCTCAGCCCGGTCGAAAGCTGCTGCGCCCAAAGGCCCGTTGTCGTGATGAACACAGGCGCCTTTCAGTAAAACCGGTTTTCCGTTCAGTAAAAAACCGTTTTCAACATTAAAATCAATAGTGCGGATTCCAAAATGTTCCTCTTTTTTATCAATGGTTTTGCCTTTCTTATCCTTTATTTCAATAACTGTTTTGTACAATTCCGGTGTTTCAATTGACCACAGTTTGGGAGTTTTTACCGAAACAGACTGAGAATTTTTCATTACGCTGTCGGGTTCTGATTCAAGATTGCTGCTAAATTCTGCAACTTTTTTTCCCGCAGAGTTGAAAACAGTTCCGCTTATTTCAACAGGTTGAACCGCCTTGCTTTTATTCACAATTTCAGTAGAAATATTTACAGTTGCATTTTCTTCAGAAATTTCGGAAGTAGTTATTCCAATTCCCCAGGTTTTTATGTGAACCGGCTCAAAAACCTTTAGCCAAACGTGCCGGTAAATGCCCGAACCTGAATACCACCGGCTGTTTCTCCCTTCATTTTTTACCTCCACAGCAAGTACATTCTCTTCTCCAGGTTTTATCAAATCAGTTAAATCAAACTCAAAAGCAGTGTAACCGTACGGATGGTTTCCAAGGTGAACGCCATTCAGCCAGACATCAGTATCCATATAAACTCCTCCGAAAAGAATGCTGAACCTTTTTCCTTCCAGCTCTTGCGGTACTGTAAATGTTTTGCGATACCAGCCAGTTCCTCCCACAAAATAACCGGTATTTATACCTCCAATGGCAGATGAATCGATTGGGGAAATTGTTCCGGGAATATCCTCGATACTCCAGTCGTGGGGCAAATCCAGCAAACGCCACGCCGAATCGTCAAATTCAACTAAATGAGCATTTTCGGCATCTCCCCGGTGAAATTTCCAGTCGAAATCAAAAAGAATTTCCTGCCGGGGTTCCATATTGAAAATACTGTCTTTTCCCAATCTGTCGCAGTTCGAAAAGAAAAGAGGAAAAGATGCCAGAAAAATCATAATTACCAGTTTAGATTTCATTTGTTTTGCAGTTTTAGATTCAAGAGTAAAATTAATATTCAAAGTGATTTGAAAAAAGATTTCAGCAGAAACATTAAAAACTTCGGGAAAAATCGTTTTAACTCCTGCTGAAATTCTAACCTGAACAAACCAGAAATATCAATTGACAAAAACAAATCACAAACCCACCTGCCGGACGGGCAGGTAATTTCCAAATGCCAATGAATTAAATTCCAAATGTGTCTCATCTTGTTTGGGATTTCGAATATTCGAATTTGGAGTTTATTTGTTTTTTGATGATTGATATTTGAATATTTTACCAAAAATTACACGAATATTGCTGTTAAGAAACTAACTTTGAAACAACAGATTGTTTTTTGGAAAAAGATGATTAATTATGTGTGGCCGTTTTGTTCAGATAATTGATATCGAGTTGTTTGTAAAAAGGTTTGGCGTAAAAAAACCTGCTGAAATTACTGTTCACAACAATTTTAATGTGGCGCCGGGCGATTTGGCGTATGTAATTACCAACGACAAACCTGACGAGTTGCAGGCTTTTCAGTTTGGATTGACACCACACTGGGCAAAAAAACCGATGTACCTGATTAATGCCCGCTCTGAAGGAGATTTCAATAAAGAAAATGACGTGAATTATGCGGGAGAGCTGGGGATTTCGAAAAAGCCGGCGTTCCGGACAGCCATAAAATCACGGAGGTGTTTGGTAATTGCAAACGGTTATTTCGAAGGGCCGGAAAAAGAGCGTCTGAGCAAACCGTTTCACATTCACAAAAAGAACCAGGAAGTTTTTACCTTTGCCGGAATTTGGGATACCTGGGCCAATAATACTAATGGCGAAGTGGCGCATTCGTTTTCTATAATTACAACCGTCGCCAGCCAAATTACAAAGGAAATCGGTCATCACCGGTCGCCGGTCATTCAGGATAAAAAAGACGAACGAAAATGGCTTGACGATTCGCTTCCGCTTGAAGAAGTGCTAGGTCTGCTGAAACCTTACCCGGGCGATGATTTTAAGGCCGAACCGGTTTCCATCCGGGTAAAAGATCCCAAAAACAAAGGCCGCGAGTTGCTTATTCCGGTTGATCACGGTAGTACAACTCAATACGACAGCACGGTAAAAAAAGATCTGAAACTGGAAGGAATGGGCCGCAACCGCCGGAAAGAAGACCCATTGGGAAGACAGGGAAAATTGTTTTGAAAAGAAATCTTCTATTTATATATGTTTTTTCGGTGTCCAAC
>JAZBNQ010000083.1:0-10174 GCA_036350775.1 Mariniphaga sp. | reverse complement strand
GTGATGGGAAAAACCATTTGCTGGGAATCTTCGTCGTTATCAACTGCAGCACCCACCGCCCCAAGCAGCGAACTGTACATGAGGTAACCGGCCAAAAAGTAAAAAACAAAAGCAAACAGGATGAGCGGTATGTTCAGGTTCCCGATAAGTTCCAATGCTTCGGTTATCTCGTTTTGACCGGCCATTTGCTGCATATTGCTGCCCATTCCCTGACGGCTTTCCATAAGGCTTTGACCCATTTGCTGTGCCGATTCGGGCGTGAAGAAACTTTGGGCAACCACTAATCCAACAAGGCCTAACAACACCCAAATGGCCACTTGTGTAAGCCCCACCAGGGCAGTGCCGATTATTTTTCCCGCCATTAGCTGGAAAGGTTTTACAGATGATATAATAACCTCAACAATACGGTTTTTCTTTTCTTCCATAACGCTGCGCATAACCATGGCGCCATACATAAATACGAAGAAATAGATAATGAAACCCATGGCATAACTTGCAATAAAAGCTACTCCTGAGGAACTTTTTTTAGCCTCGCCGGTCTCAGTAATTTTTAGTGTATTCAATTTAATTGAGGTACGCGTAGCTGCAAGGCGCTCTTCTAAATCTTCAATGCCAATATCTTCAATAACTTTTTGCCGTTTGGTATTTTCGATAAACCGGCTGAGTTTTCTGGATATCTGCTCAGACAACTCAATCGGAACCTGCTTTTCGGAAATAAGCTGAGCCGAATTATTTGAATAAATATTTTCAGGAATATAAAGCAAGGCATAAAACTCCGATTCTTTTAATGTTGTTTTCAACTGGTCATATTCCGATTTAGGAATAAAATGATACCTGGTGTATCCTTCCTGCTCCAGTTCTCCCAGGAACAAAGAAGATTCATCGTAAACGGCAATGGTACGTTCCTGTTTGTCGTCGTGTACAGAAAGCGCAATAATAAGCGCAAACATCCCTATAAATAAAATGGGCACCAAAAGTGTCAGAACAATAAAAGATTTTTTCTTTACCCGTTTTAAATATTCCTGCTGAAGTATAAGTATTGTTTTATTCATTTTTTACTTGTTTAATTGATTGGATTCGTTCACTGCTTTAATAAACACGTCGTTCATACTCGGAATAATTTCTTCGAATGAAAGAATTTCTGCCGCCGGCATCATGGCCTGAAGCAGTTCGTTGTTTGAATCTCCGTTCAGGTATTGCACCTGCAACTGATTTTCTTTTTTCGTTTCTGCATGTTCCAGAATTTTAAACCTGTGGCCCAGTGCCTTGTCAACCTGTTCAAAATTGCCTTTGTATTTTATTTCGAAAATGTTCGACTTGTATTTTTCCCGGATTTCATCGGTGGGTCCGTCAACAATTTTAACCGATTTGTTAATGAGCGCAATATGGTCGCAAAGCTCTTCCACCGAACCCATGTTGTGGGTAGAGAAAATGATGGTTGCCCCATCGTTTTTAAGCTGAAGGATTTCCCGTTTCAACAGGTTGGCATTTATGGGATCAAACCCGCTGAAAGGTTCATCAAAAATCAGCAATTTTGGTTTGTGCACCACGGTAGTTACAAATTGAACCTTCTGCTGCATTCCTTTCGAAAGTTCTTCTACTTTTTTGTTCCACCAGTCCGCCATCTCAAACCGTTCAAACCAGTGTTTCAGGCTTTTTACGGCGTCTTTCCGGGTCATTCCTTTTAATTGTGCCAGGTAAATGGCCTGTTCGCCTACTTTCATTTTTTTGTAAAGGCCACGTTCTTCCGGGAGGTAACCAATTAGCGCCACGTCCGATTGTCGCATCCTTCTTCCTTCCAGAAACAGTTCACCGTCATCGGGGGCCGTAATTTGGTTAATTATCCGGATTAATGTGGTTTTACCCGCACCATTGGGGCCAAGCAATCCGAAGATGCTTTGTTCCTTAACCGAAATACTCACATCGGACAATGCCCTGGTGTTTGAGAATACTTTGTTTACATGTTTTGCACTGAAAAATTCCATTATAATATTTTTTTCATGGGTATAAATTAACTTGCGCAAATTACAGGTTTATTCTTTATCTTACAGTAAAAAAAAGCCAGTTTATCGAAAAAATATGGTCCGAACCATCATCATTTATAATATTGCAACCCCAAAAACCACCGGTTATGAATAGTAAAAATATACAGGTACTCATATTTTTTGTTTTTTTTCAAATCCTTTCTTATTCGCAGGAATCTGCTACCCTGCAGCAAACAATTAGGGGAAAAGTTGTAGATAAACTAACACAAATACCGCTTCCAGGGGCAAATATTATTCTGCTGAATTCCGAACCGCTAAAAGCCACTGCAACCAATCAGGAAGGGGAATTCCGATTGTCAAATGTGCCATTGGGACGTCATGAAATTATGGTGAGTTTTATCGGCTATCACAACGGATTGGTCAATAACCTGGTAGTGAATTCTGCCCGCGAAACTATACTTTATATTGAGCTGGAAGAAAAAGTTGAAACCACGGAAGAGGTTGTTGTGGTTGGTAACTACAGGAAAGATATTGCATTAAATCAGATGGCAAGTGTGAGTGCGCGGGCGTTTACTGTAGAGGAAGCATCCCGCTATGCAGGTACCCGCGAAGATGTTGCACGAATGGCTATGAATTTTGCGGGAGTTTCCGGAGCCAACGATTCCCGAAATGATATTATCGTGCGCGGAAATACACCAGGTGGAATTCTTTGGCGACTGGAAGATGTGGACATTCCCAATCCCAACCACTTTGCTGCTTCAGGGACAACCGGTGGACCGGTAGGAATGTTGAACAACAATACACTTCGTAACTCCGACTTTTTTACAGGCGCATTTCCTGCCGAATACGGCAATGTTTTTTCCGGTGTTTTTGATCTGAACATGCGGGAAGGAAACAATGAAAAATATGAATTTCTCGGTCAGGTAGGATTTAATGGGTTTGAATTGGGAGCCGAAGGACCATTCAAAAAAGGAAGTAAAAGTTCGTTTCTGGCCAATTACCGCTATTCCACCCTCCAGGTGTTCGATTTGCTGGGAATTAGTTTCGGAACATCCGGCATTCCGAAATACCAGGATTTAAGTTTCAAAATGAATTTCCCTTTCAGAAACGGAAAAATAAGCTGGTTTGGCCTGGCTGGTATAAGTTCCATTTCCATGCTCGACAGCGAGGAAAATACAGCCGATTTGTACACAAGTGAAGGAATGGACCTGGTAAACGGCTCAGAAGCTTTTGCTTCGGGGCTCAATGTGGCTTTGTTTCATAGTGAAAATACTTACAGTAAGTTTATTTTTTCTTTTGTGAACCAGAATGGATTTACAAATATGGATCAGTTTGATCCTGGTGAATCGCCAGAGCCTTTTTACCGCGAGGATAATGTTGAAGAGCGTTTGACCTTTAAATATATTTTCAATACAAAATTCAACCGGAAGTTTTCCAACCGTTCAGGATTTACAGTTGACCGTTATGCTTACCAGCTTTATTCCAAAATATGGGATGAAGATGAGAATGACTGGGAGTTTTTGCTCAATAACAAAAAAGGCGTAACTGAAGGCCCTAATCTTTATCGCACCTATTCCCAGTTTGTTTATAAATTTTCTGACAAGTTTGAAATTAAGCCCGGGGTACATTTGATGTATTTCGGGTTGAATGGCCGGTTTTCGGCTGAACCACGTTTGGGTGCAACCTTAAAAACCAGCCCGGCTACCAGCCTGAATTTTGGGTACGGAAAACATTCCATGGCTCAGTCTATGGCCACCTATTTTATTGAATCCATAAATGAGTTGGGAGAAATTGAAATTACCAATAAAAACCTCGATTTTACCAAAGCGCACCATTGGGTGCTTGGCTTTGATGCTTTGCTTTCTGACCATCTCAGGTTAAAAACAGAAACCTATTACCAATATCTTTATGATGTTCCGGTTGAGAAAAAACCTTCAACCTTTAGTTTGGTAAATTCGGGTGCAGGGTGGGGGTTAAATACCCGGAATAACATGAAAAATGCAGGGGAAGCCTGGAATTACGGTATTGAATTTACCCTGGAAAAATTTTACCATAAAAATTACTATTTTCTTACCACCTTTTCTTTGTTCGATTCGAAATATACAGGCAGCGACGGTGTAAAACGGAATACTGCATTTAACGGGAATTTTGTTTTTAATACACTGGCAGGAAGGGAGTTTGTGCTCAGTTCAAAATCTACACTGGTTTTTGATGCACGTGTTACCTGGGCAGGTGGAAACCGTTATACCCCTATCGATATTGAAGCATCGCGGAATACGAATGAGGCATTCGACACGGAGTATATTTATGAGTTGGCATGGTCAGAGCAATTTCCCAACTATTTAAAAGCTGATGTAAAATTAGGCTTTCGGCTGGATGGTAAGAAAGTGTCGCAGCTTTGGGAGTTTTATGTGGAAAATGTTACCAACCATAAAAATCCGTTAAATCAAACCTACAGTAAAAGCAAAGATGCCATTGAAACGATTTATCAACTGGGCTTTTTCCCATTGTTTAATTACAGAATTTATTTTTAGCTTGTAAATTCACCTGTTTTGCTGCAGAAGAATTCTTTATACGGATTGAACCAGATTTGATTAAATCCCAACAAAATCCTCTGGCAGAAAATTGAAGTGCAATTCAACCCAAACCAATCAGCCTATTGATTTTAATCATGGAATACCGTAAATTGCAAAAAGGTTACTAATTATTAGGGTAATATTGAATTTTTCCATTTAAACAAGCTACGTATGAAAGAATATTCGGGTGGACAAACAGCACTGCAGGGATATAAAGTCCAGAGCTTAAAAAGTGAAAATGAAACCATCGAGAGGAAGAGGGAAGATTTAAGGAATCAGGTAATTGGTTGTGTGGTATTTGCCATAATTCCCCTTGTATTTGTGGTGCTGCACCATTTAAGTATTCTACGTATTCCTCTCTGGTTGCTTGTTATATTGTGGATAATTGTACTTTTTTTGGTCTTTTTTGGCACGTTTGTCTATTTTGAAGCATCGGCAAGTAAAAAGAAAATTCAGCAAAACGAAAGTAAAATAGACCTGCTGCTGGGTTTTTCAGAAACAGAAGCACCCGAAGATTATATCAATAAATTAATTGAACTGAATGTTACCCGGTTAGAGGAGTATTACGATGAAGTAAAACGTCATTCATTCCTGAGTTTTAGCTTCTCGTTAATTGTGGGTGTGGTTGGTTTTTTACTGATTTTAACCGGTATTGGGCTGGGCTATTTCGGGCATGGTGAAAAAATGAATATTGCATATTTGAGCGGGATTTCAGGAATTATTACAGAATTTATATCCGGTGTGTTTTTCTATTTATACAACCAGACGGTAAAACAATTAAAAACTTACCACAACGATTTAATTGATTTGCAAAACACACTCCTGTCATTCAAATTGGTTGAACAGGTAAAAGATGGGCCGGAGAAAGTTAAACTTATGAGTAACTTAATTGACTACCTGATTGGCAAAAAAATTCCGGCTGAAAAGGTAGTGGAATCTCAAACAGAAGAACAAAAAAAATGAATTAGGTTCCTGGCGCAGGGCAATAAACTTGAAACTTTATTCTGCCTTTTGAGATTGCAGATGCCTGATATAGTTCACCAACTGCCATGTATCATCCACAGAAATTTGTGGCCCGTGGGCACCCATTACACCAAATCCGGCGCGGATGTTATGAAAAAGCTGGCCGTCGGTTTTTTGAATGGCACGTTCGGCTTTATAGTTGGCGGGTGGAATCGGATATTTCCCACTTGTAAACAAATGGCCTTGTCCGTTACCATTATCACCATGGCACATCAGGCAATATCTGTCGTACATTAATTTGGCACGGTCGATGTCAAAATCGTTGGCCAGCGGATTTTCAATCGAGGCTGCTTTTAATTCATCCTCCGGAGTTTTTACAAATCCAAAAGCTTGTTCGTGAATGGCCACGGTTCCTTCTACCGGACCGGTCATTGTTTTACCTTCCGGAAGGTTAGGGTTTTCGCTCCAGGTTTCGTAAGCCTGCGATTGTTCCATGTCGTTAAAAAAACTCCAGCCGGGTTCATTTCGGTTTTGGTCGCAGGATGCAAACAGTGCAACTGCCGAAAAAATGCCAATCCAATGTTTAATATTAGATATTTTCATAGTCAGAACTTTCAATAAAATAAGGATGATTTTCGGGAACAGGTTTCGCTTTTTCAAAAAAGATAAAAAACAGGGCCAGGAATGCTGCTAAGTAAAAGAACGGCAATCCGATTTCCAGAAATCCAATACCAGCATTTTCATAACCAACTGCTCCGGGCATTATAGCCAGGTATAAATCGAGGTAATGCCCCATCAGTATAACAACAGAAATTAAAGCCAGGTACAACGGCTGACGTTTGGCTCCGCGGGTCATTAATGCCAGAAAAGGTATCAGGAAGTTTGCAATAACATTAACATAAAACAACGATTCAAAATGATTAACACGCTCCACATAATAAATCGTTTCTTCAGGGATGTTGCTGTACCAAATTAACAGGTATTGGCTAATCCATAAATATGCCCAGAAAATGCTGAATCCGAACAGGTATTTTCCAAGGTCGTGTAAATGTTCTGCATTTACATTTGGCAGAATTCCAAAATGCCTGAAAGCTATGGTAATAAGTATGATTACGGCAATAGCTGAAACAAACATTCCGGAGAAAATGTACCAGCCGTAGAGTGTGCTGAACCAGTGCGCATCGATAGACATGAGCCAATCCCAGGCTGCCATGGAACTGGTTATGGCAAAGAGAACCATAAACCAACCTGAAGTAGCACGCAACCGCGCGAGATACTTATCCCACGGTTCAAAATCGTTTTTCACCGAAATTCTGCGCAGGTAAACAGCAAAGAAGCTCCACAATCCAAAATAAACGGCAAAACGAATCAACCAAAATGGAAGATTGAGGTAAGCTGTTTTCTTTTGCAAAATTTTATCGAGATGTTCGGTGTGTGTCCATTCAAAAAGGTCCTTTAGCCCCGGGAAAGCAACAATAAAAAGAATAACGGCAAACGGGATAGTTAATCCCATCGATTCCATAATACGTTGAATATTAATTTGCCAGGTTGATTCACCCAAGGTATTCACCGTCCAAAAGAAAAGTGCTCCCAATCCCAGGAACAAGAACATGAGGGCATTCATCCACAAATTGGCCCAAATACGTTCTGATGGCAACTGTTGCACAAAAACGGCAATAAGAAGAGCGATCAAACCAATTCCTGCTGCAATTCCGAGATACGTTTTCAGTTTCTTTCCAAATTTAAATGGAACCGGTTCCGGTATATTTTGTTTTTCCATCATTTTTTTTGATTTACTTGTTTTACATCGAGTGCCCCGGTAGCAGCCAGTTCTTCGGCCAGTTCAGATTCAGATAACCTGTTGTTTTTTTCTGAAAGGATAATCTGAAAATGGTCGTTGGTAACCTCTTCATCCAGAATATCAGGTATTTTTCCGGGCCCCAGGTTCGACCGAATCAGAAAGGCAAATCCCATGGCAAAAGCGGCAAAAAGTACAGTTAGCTCAAAAGTTACCGGAACAAAAGATGGCAAAGACAAATAGGGCTTACCTCCAAAATTGAGTGGCCAGGCTTTTGTAAATACCCAAATCTGGAAAAATAATCCCAGCGCACCACCAATCAATCCGGCAGCAAATGCCACCTTTGGCAAATGTGAACGGGGAAATTTTAATGCGGCATCCAGACCGTGCACCGGAAAAGGTGTGCGTACATCGGCGATACGAATTCCTTTGTTTTTAAGCTCTTTTACTGCATCCAGCAGTTCAAGCTCGTCGGTAAAATGTCCGTAAACTATAGCTCCCATAACTAGTGATTTTCAGGTTTTTGTTTTTTAACCGGTTTTCCCAGAAATTTACGGGCTGAAGAACGGGCAACTGATTTCACTTCAGCAATGGCAATTACCGGAAATACCCTGATGAAAATGAAAAACAGGGTGAAAAACAATCCGAAGGTTCCCAGGTAAATGGCAACTTCCACCAAGGTTGGTTTGTACATCGACCAGCTTGAAGGAAGGTAGTCGCGATGCAACGAAGTAACTACAATTACGAAGCGTTCAAACCACATACCTATGTTGATGAAAATCGACAAAACAAAGGTAAACGCAAGATTGCGGCGTAGTTTTTTTATCCAAAGCAATTGCGGAGAAATTACGTTGCATGTCATCATAATCCAGTAAGCCCAGGCATACGGACCAAGTGCCCTGTTCATAAACGCATAACGTTCATATTCCACACCGCTGTACCATGCCATAAACAATTCTGTAATGTATGCTATTCCAACTATTGAACCGGTGGCAATGATTACCTTGTTCATCGATTCCACATGGCTAACGGTAATGTATTCCTGAAGGTTAAGTGCTTTCCGTGTAACAATCATCAGGGTTAGTACCATGGCAAAACCCGAAAAAACTGCACCCGATACAAAATAGGGCGGGAAAATGGTGGTGTGCCACCCCGGAATTACCGATGTGGCAAAGTCGAAACTAACAATGGTATGCACCGAAAGTACAAGCGGTGCTGCTAAACCAGCCAATATCAAACTCATTGATTCGTGGCGTTGCCAGTGGCGCGCAGAACCTTTCCACCCAAAACTTAAAAAATTATATACTTTTTTCTTCCACAATGTTTTCATCCGGTCGCGAATGGTACCTAAATCGGGTATGAGTCCAAAATACCAGAAAAGCAACGAAACAAGTAAATAAGTAGTGATAGCAAAAACGTCCCACAACAGTGGAGAGTTGAAGTTTACCCATAACTCGCGGGTATTAGGGTAGGGCAAAATAAAAAAACCGAGTGGCAGCCTTCCCATGTGAATAAGCGGAAACAAACCGGCGCACATTACTGCAAAAATGGTCATGGCTTCGGCTGAACGGTTAATACTGGTCCGCCATTTTTGCCTGAACAGCAACAAAATAGCCGAAATAAACGTACCGGCATGACCGATACCTACCCACCAAACAAAGTTGGTAATACTCCATCCCCAGCCAATGGTTCGGTTCACACCCCAGGTTCCAATTCCAAACCAAATGGTGTAACCAATCATGGCAAATCCTACAAGCATTACAATAATGGAAACAGTTAGCCCGGCAAACCAGAGTTTTCCTGGTTTTGCTTTTATGGGCGCCATTACATCGTTGGTAATATCGCTGTAACTTTTTTCTCCGTTTATTAGTGGTTCTCTAACCGGTGATACATGCATTATTTTATGGTGTTAGTTTTAGCTTTTATTTCTGATTTTTGTTAAATATCCTACACTTGGTAAAGTATGTAACTCTTCCAGCAAGTGATAATTCCTCGGGTCTTTCATCATTTTCGAAACTTTACTGTTGGGGTCATTTAAATCGCCAAAAACAATGGCATCTGCCGGACAAGCTTGCTGACAGGCTGGTTGCAGTTCACCATCTTCCAGTTGACGTCCGTTATTTTTAGCGGTAAGTTTCTTTTCCTGAATACGTTGTACGCAGAAGGAGCATTTTTCGATTACTCCTTTTGCCCTGACAGTAACATCCGGATTGTGTCGCATTCTGCTCAGATCGAGAGTCATGCTAGCCGGGTCGTACCTGTTGTTTGGAATCGCATCGGCGCCAGTGTAGTCCAGCCAGTTGAAGCGACGTACTTTGTATGGGCAGTTATTGTTGCAGTAGCGTGTTCCAATACAACGGTTGTAAGCCATTTGGTTTAGTCCTTCGCTGGAGTGGTTGGTTGCTGCCACTGGGCAAACATTTTCGCAGGGTGCATTGTCGCAATGCTGGCACATCACCGGCTGACGAACAACTTCCGGGTTTTCTTCGTCGCCATTGTAATACCGGTCTATTCGAATCCAGTGCATTTCATGATGCCGTGCCGCTTCTTTTTTGCCTACAACAGGTATATTGTTTTCAGTATTGCATGCCAGCACACAAGCACTGCAGCCAATGCATTTACCAAGGTCGATGGCCATTCCCCACTTATGCCCTTTATATTCTTTTTCCTCATATAAAGTAGTATGGTGATGTTTAATTTCTTCGTGTAACTCATTTCCTGCTGCCGGGTTTTTTTTCCACTTTTCCAAAGTCGATTCCCGAACAATCGGGCGACCTTCCATAGACTGATGCCCCTGAATCAATGCCATTTCCTGATGGACACCGGTTTTGGTAATGTTAAGCCCGGAAGCG
>JAZBNQ010000082.1:0-3779 GCA_036350775.1 Mariniphaga sp. | reverse complement strand
TGCTGCGCAATACCTGCAAACCGATGCCGAAATCGGCTATGTGATTATCGATGCCGAATGCAACAACTGCGATAAAATCCTGAAAGAGCTGAAAGCCATTCCGCACACCATTCGGGCCAGGATGTTGTATTAACCCAACAAACTTTCCACAAACTCCGGCGCTTGCCTGTGTTTTGTTGCCTGCTCAAATGCATAGGCAATTTTAAGCAAAACAGGTTCGCTCCAGGCCCGTCCAAAAAATGAAATTCCTACCGGTAATCCATGCACAAATCCCATGGGAACGGTAATGTTGGGGTAGCCCGAAATAGCTGCCGGTGAAGAGCTGCCGCCGCTGAAATGATCGCCATTCACCCAGTCGATGGTCCATGCCGGACCATTGGTTTGAGCTATAATTGCATCCAGATTGTGCTTTTCCATAACCGCATCGATGCCTTCTTTGCCGGCAAACCGTTTTGAATTTTTCAGCGCCTCAATATATTCCTCAGATTTCAGATCGCCTTTTTCCGTTGCCTGCTCAAATATCTCCTGATCGAACCACGGCATTTCACGGTCCGCGTGATTTTTATTGAATTCGATAATTTCCTGAATCGTTTTTACCGGTGCATTCGGATGCTCTGCCAGGTATTTGTTTAAATCAGATTTAAATTCGTAAAGCAATACCTGGTAAGATGGGCCTCCCCATTTTCGGTTGTGTTCAAATTCAACTTTTTCAATAATTTCAGCGCCTTGATTGCGCAGGGCTTCAATTGCTTTTTTAAACTCATTATCCACTTTTGCATGGAATCCGGTCATTTGCGAGGCAACACCTAAGCGCATGCCTTCCAAACCTTCTTCATCGAGAAACTGTGTGTAATCCGAATAAATTTTTCCTTGTTCGAGGTGTGTTTCTGCATCTGCGCTGTCAAATTCGGCCAGCGTTCCCAGTAAAATAGCGGCATCTTTTACACTACGTGCCATGGGTCCTGCCGTGTCCTGACTGTGGGCAATGGGAATAATTCCTCTTCGGCTCCACAATCCCAGGGTAGGTTTAATTCCTACCACGCCGTTTACTCCTGACGGGCAGACAATCGATCCGTTGGTTTCGGTGCCTATTCCGATGGTGCACAAATTGGCCGCTACTGCTGCCCCTGTGCCTGAGCTCGAGCCACACGGACTGCGGTCGAGGAAATACGGATTTCGCACCTGGCCTCCGCGTCCACTCCATCCGCTGGAGGAGTTGTTGGAACGAAAATTGGCCCATTCGCTCAGGTTGGTTTTACCCAGCAAAACTGCCCCGGCTTCGCGCAGTTTTTTTACAATAAATGCATCTTCTTGTGCGGTATGCCCTTCAAGGGCCAGCGAACCTGCTGTGGTTTGCATTTTGTCGCCGGTGTCAATGTTGTCTTTTATCATCACCGGAATACCGTGCAGCGGGCCGCGCACTTTTCCGTTTTTTCGTTCTTCATCCAGGTTACGTGCAATTTCCAGTGCATCGGGGTTCAGTTCAATCACCGATTTCAACACCGGGTCAACCTGTTCGATGCGGGAAAGGTATTTTTGGCAAATGGCTTCCGAAGTAAGCTCTCCGGATTGCATTTTTTGCTGCAATTCTTCAATGGTCATTTCATTCAGTTCGAAATTTGAAAAATTCTGAATTTCTTCAGTTTTCGTTGATGAAGTGCTGCATCCTGCCAGTCCGGTAACCGCCAGTGCTGACCCGCTCAGAGCGGTGGTTTTGAAAAAAGTTCGTCGTTTCATCTCATTAAAAATGTTTATTTCATTCGTATTCGATGGAACTCTCGATGAATTTTAATTCTTTTTGTTTGTGAATTTGAAGAATAAAAATTCATGTTCGTTTCATAAATACAGTTTTTAGCTTTTGGAGGATAAAAATAAGGTTTTCACAGGTATAAAAAACACTAAAGGAAACTTTGTGCTTGCTGAACAAAGAAACGGATTTGCTATTTTCGTTTTATTCGCCGAACTTTAGAAAAAACAATTGAATGAACAGTTTAAAGGAAAAACTTTACGAAATCATTTTTGAAGCCGATACCCGGGCAGGCAAATTTTTTGATGTGGTATTGTTAATTGTTATCATTATCAGTGTTTTACTTGTGATGCTGGAAAGTGTTCCGGGAATAAGGAAAGATCATCAGGATTTACTCATTACACTGGAATGGGTAATTACCGGGATTTTCACCATTGAATACATCACCCGTATTATCATTGTAAAAAAACCGTGGCGGTATATTTTTAGTTTCTACGGGATAATCGATTTTCTGGCAGTTCTTCCCAGTTATCTTGGGATGATTGTGATAAGTTACCAGGGTTTTATGGTGATTAGAGTGTTAAGGTTGTTGCGGGTTTTTCGGATTTTTAAACTGACCCGGTACACTGCTGCGGGGCGTAATCTGGCCAGGGCCATCTGGAACAGCCGCGAGAAAATAAGTGTTTTCATATTTTTTGTAATCATTCTGGTAATTCTTATCGGAACAATTATGTACCTGGTGGAAGGAGAAGTGAATGGTTTTAAAAGCATTCCTGTGAGTATTTACTGGGCAATTGTAACCTTAACCACCGTTGGTTATGGCGATATCAGTCCGGCTACTTCGCTGGGTCAGTTTTTGGCCAGTTTGGTTATGATAATGGGATACGCCATTATTGCCGTACCTACCGGAATTGTTACTGCCGAAATGATGCGGCCTTCAACCCGGGAAAATACACAGGTTTGTCACAATTGTTTGCACGATAAACATGATGATGATGCAGCATTTTGTAAAAAATGCGGAACTTCGCTAAAACTGTAAAAACGGGTGAATGAAGATTTAACGGCCTGAATTTTAAAACAATTTGTTTGTAAAACCTTTGTCCGGTTAACAACACATCAACAATTGTGGATATTTAAATGTATTGAAATGGAAACAAAGCAACCCGATTTTTTATTTTTGCGGTTGAAGAAAAAAGGTACTTAAGATGAAACAATATTTGAACCTGCTTGAAACTATACTGGAAAAAGGCGTTGAAAAGAAAGACCGCACAGGAACCGGAACAATCAGCGTTTTCGGGCACCAGATGCGGTTTGATTTGAATGAAGGTTTTCCGGTGATAACTACCAAAAAACTCCATTTGAAATCCATCATACACGAGTTGCTTTGGTTTCTGGCAGGCGATACTAACGTAAAATATTTGCAGGATAACGGCGTGCGCATCTGGAACGAATGGGCCGACGATAACGGCGAACTTGGTCACATCTACGGATATCAATGGCGGAGCTGGCCCGCACCTGATGGCAAGCACATCGACCAGATCAGCCGGGTGGTTGATTCCATAAAAAATAATCCCGATTCGCGACGACACATTGTAAGTGCCTGGAATGTGGGCGATTTGGACAAGATGAACCTGCCGCCCTGCCATGTGCTGTTTCAGTTTTACGTAGCCGGTGGAAAACTTTCGTGCCAGTTGTACCAACGCAGCGCTGATGTTTTTCTTGGAGTACCCTTCAACATTGCTTCCTACGCTTTGCTAAACCTGATGATGGCGCAGGTAACCGGCCTCGAACCCGGTGATTTTGTGCATACTTTTGGCGATGTGCACATCTATTCCAACCACATCGAGCAGGTGAAACTGCAACTCACGCGGGAACCTTTCCCGCTGCCAACCATGAAAATTAATCCGGAGATAAAAAGCATTTTCGATTTTAAGTTTGAAGATTTTGAACTGTTAGATTACCAGGCACACCCACATATTAAAGGAAAGGTGGCGGTTTAGGAAGAAGCACCAAAAAAACAAATCACAAATGA
>JAZBNQ010000081.1:0-2530 GCA_036350775.1 Mariniphaga sp. | reverse complement strand
GTGAGAGTGGGCAAAATGGACTGGTCAGGTAAAAACAGCGACCATGCAACCAAAGGAGAACAGGGGCGCAGCAAAATTGAAGAGGTTTACATGCTGGGCAGCATTCCGGAGTCAGTAAAATCTGCAGGGTTTGAGGAGTACCGGTATCTTCAGGATATTGTTGTACATGTGCATTACGAATTGTATGACGGACTGCCGGTTTTCAGCAAGTGGATTACGGTAGAAAATAATTCTGAAAAACCGGTCACCATCAATTCGTTTAAAAGTGAAATTTTAGCGGCCACCGAACCCGAAAGTACTGTTGACAACCGCGAGCACTGGATGCTGCCCAATATGACCATTGAAACCGACTACAATTTCGGAGGCATGTCATCCGAAAATGTGGAACGTTCAAGCATCGCCTGGAACCCTGATCCACTCTATAAAACACAGGTGAATTACCAGCGGGAAACGCCCGTTTTGCTGGAAGTTTCGCCTAAATACGGCCCTGAACAGGAAATCCAGCCCGGAAATTCGTTTTCGTCCTACAGGGTTTGGGAATTGTTGCACGATAGCTGGGACCGTGAGCGAAAAGGCCTGGAACACCGGAGAATGATGCGGGCTATTGCTCCGTGGGTAACCGAAAACCCGATTTTAATGCACGTCCGCAGTGCCGAAAACGAAGCGGTAAAAAAAGCCATTGACCAGTGCGCAGAAGTGGGGTTCGAAATGGTAATCATGACCTTTGGAAGCGGATTCAGTGCAGAAGACACCAGCGAAAAAAACCTGGAAAGACTGAAAAACCTGGCAGATTACGCTCATTCAAAGGGAGTTGCTTTGGGCGGATATTCACTGCTTGCCAGCCGGCGGGTTGGCGGCGGAAACGATGTTGTGATGCCCGAAGGAATGACACCACGTTTTGGGAATTCTCCCTGCCTGGAAAGCGAATGGGGTCACGATTATTTTGAAAAGCTTTACAACCTCTACAAAAAAACCGGCCTCGATCTTCTGGAACACGATGGAGCTTATCCAGGCGATGTGTGTGCATCAACCGAACATCCCGGACATAAAGGACTGGCCGATTCGCAGTGGAACCAGTACCGGCGGATTTCCGAATTTTACAAATGGTGCCGCTCCGAAGGAATTTACCTGAATGTGCCGGATTACTACTTTTTGGCAGGCAGTAACAAAACCGGCATGGGTTACCGCGAAACCAACTGGTCGCTGCCAAGGGAGCAGCAGGAAATTATTGAGCGCCAAAACATATACGACGGAACCTGGAATAAAACACCATCGATGGGCTGGATGTTTGTTCCGCTGGTGCAATACCACGGCGGAGGCGAAGCTGCAACCATCGAACCCCTGAAAGAGCATCTTCCGCATTACGGCCAGCGGCTGGCCAATCTTTTTGGAGCGGGTGTTCAGGCGTGTTATCGCGGGCCGCAGCTTTACGATGCCCCTGAAACAAAAGCGCTGGTTGAAAAATGGGTAGGCTTTTACAAAAATCACCGCGAAGTGCTCGATGCCGACATTATCCATTTGCGCCGTCCCGACGGCCGTGACTGGGACGGGATTTTACACGTGAATCCCACTGGAAAGGAAAAAGGATTGCTCATGCTGTACAATCCGCTAAATGAAAAAATCATACGCAAAATCACCGTTCCGGTATATTACACCGGGCTGCACAACAAGTTAGTGTTGGAAGACCAGCAGGGAAAAATACAAACCGTTGCAGTTTCCCGCGATTATGAAATTGCCATTGAAGCGGAAATCCCGGCAAACGGATATAGTTATTTTCTTATGAGATAAAATCCATTTGGTATAAAATTCAGATCAGGTAAAAGAGAAATCCGAAAGATATCAGGCATAAAATTTACAGGAAAACCAAATTTTTCTTAACACGTTTGTTTAAAAAAAATGTTTGAACCGGGGGGATCTCTTTGGATTAGCTTTCGGAGAATGAAGAACTGGTAAGCATTTCTAAAAATGGCCGTCAAAATTATTTTATTTTGAAACCAACCGATTCAATACCTCTTTGGCAAAATCAGTTGGATTTTTTTCGGGGAGTTGCAATATCACTATCCGGTTTTCTTTTTCCCAGGCAGCAGGTTGGTTATTTTTAAAAAAAAGAATGTTGGCATTATCTTCCAATTCAATTTGAATAGCGGCATTTATCAAAACAAATTTTGAATTTCCGGTTTGCCAAGGTTCTTCGAAAACAATCTTTGGTACGCCAGGAATTTGTGGGGTAATTGCTCTTATTTCTGACTCAGCACCGGCCAAAATCAGCAAGCAGGGTTTTTTGCAATCGAGAAACGGCTGCAGTGTTTTTTCACTGATGATGCCCAGTTCAGCAACAACAAACGGATACTTATTCAGTTCTTCGGATTGAATTTCAGAACAATCAAACGGTTCAAAAGTGTCGTATTTCAGGTTGAAATCGAAAACTGCAGTTTCCAGCAGGTTGTCTGTCAAAAAACGGTCGGCAGTGAAATGGTCAATCCCTCTCACACTTCGTGCGGTGTATGGCCTGATAACTGCAAAGTCAGCT
>JAZBNQ010000080.1:0-2330 GCA_036350775.1 Mariniphaga sp. | reverse complement strand
TTTGAAACACAGCGGGGCGCCGAAAGTATTGCCCGAACTGAAAATACCGATATTGAAGATGAAAAACAGGAACCCGACGAACGGATCCTTATTCCTGTCAGTAATCCTGAAACAGTGGATGAACTGATTCATTTAAGTACGCTTATCCGTTCAAAAAAGAACAGAAGCGGACTTTATGCACTGAAAATAATTAATCACAGCAGCGACAACAACGAAGCAGGTTCGGAAAAACAGGCCCGGAAAATTTTGGAAAAAGCTTCGGTGACTGCTGCGGCTACAGATATTCACCTGACCGAACTGTTGCGCTACGACCTGAACGTGGTGAATGGAATTACCAGTGTAATAAAGGAACACCGAATTACCGACCTTGTACTTGGCCTTCATGTAAAAAAGGGCATTTCAGAATCGTTTTTGGGAAACCTCACCGAAGGAATCCTGGCAAAAAGCAATATCAACACAATGGTTTACAAACCCGCCCAACCAGTTTCAACCGTAAAAAGGCATTTTATTGTGATGCCCGAAAACGCTGAAAAAGAGGCAGGTTTTCCATTCTGGCTGTTAAAAGTCTGGAATATTTCCCGAAATACTGGTGCTAAATTATTGTTTTACGGAACAGAAAATACGCTCGGTTTTGTGCGCGATATCCATTCAAAACATCCTGTTGAAGCTGATTTTTTTGAATTTGACGACTGGGACGATTTTTTAATCCTTTCACGCGACATAAAAACCGATGATAATTTAATTGTTGTTTTAAGCAGAAAAAATCAGATTTCTTACCATTCAAATATGGTAAATGTGCCCAAATACCTGAACAAATATTTCCGGGAAAATAGTTTTATACTGGTTTATCCCATGCAGGTAAACGAAGGCCAAATAAAGAAAACCGGGTTAAACTACCCGTCGCTGCTCGAACCCATTGAAAAATTGGATGAGATAGGAAAAACAATTGCCGGTTTGTTTAAACGAAAATGAACTTTTTACACTTCCGTTGTTAGTTATATTTTGAAAGCTTATATTTAAGGACGGTAAAAGTTTTACCAGGTAATTGAACCCTTATGGCAAAAAAGGAAAAATTAAAAAAGGAATTAGGTTTATTTGAGGTATTTACCATCAGCACGGGTGCAATGTTCAGTTCAGGATTTTTCCTGCTTCCCGGGCTTGCTTCACAATACACCGGACCCTCTGTTTTTCTCGCCTACCTGGTTTCCGGGATACTGATTTTGCCTGCTATGTTTAGCATTGCCGAAATTGCTACTGCAATACCGCGATCGGGCGGGGCATATTTTTTTCTCGATCGCAGCCTGGGACCAATGATTGGCACAATTGGCGGTTTGGGAACCTACTTTGCCCTCATGTTAAAATCAGCTTTTGCCATAATTGGGATTGGCGCCTACGCTGCCTTTTTTTGGGAAGTTCCGGTAAAAATAATTGCCATAATGGCCACCCTTTTTTTTATGGTGCTTAATCTGGTGGGCGCCAAAAAATCGTCGTGGCTTCAGAATTTCCTGGTTACCTTCTTAATTATTGTTTTGGGAGCATTTATTATAGATGGATTATACAATGTTTTTTTTACACAGCGCTTAGATATTCCCCGGGCAAATGAGCATTTCAGCCCATTTTTTACCCATGGTTTTGAAGGAATAATCATTACCGCCGGTTTTGTTTTTGTTTCCTACCTTGGATTAACAAAAATTGCCAGCGTTGCTGAAGAAATTAAAAATCCGGAACGGAACATTCCGCTGGGCATGTTGCTTTCCTTATCCATAACAAGTCTCATCTATTTTTTGGGCGTTTTTGTGATGGTGTCTGTAATTGAACCTTCAGAATTTGCAAACGATTTGGCACCGGCAGCAACTGCAGTAAAAAAACTTTTTACCTGGATGCCCGGCAACCTTGGTGCTTACCTGATGACCGGCGCAGCCATGGCTGCTTTTGCCTCTACCGGAAATGCCGGATTACTATCCTCCTCCCGATATCCGTTTGCCATGGGGCGCGACCAGTTGTTTCCTCCCATGTTCTCGAAAGTGGGAAAAAAAGGAACTCCCCTGGCAGCGATATTGCTCACAACCGGGTTCATCCTGCTATTTATTCTGGTATTGTCTGAAGAAGGAATTGCCAAACTGGCCAGTACTTTTCAGCTCCTCATCTTTTTATTTATCAATTTTTCGGTTATTGTTTTTCGAAAAAGTAAAATCGAGTCCTATGATCCGGGCTATAAATCGCCACTCTATCCATACATGCAAATTATCGGAATGATTATTTCCATTGTACTGATTGCCTACATGGGATGGATGGCCATTTTATTTACTGCTGCAATTGTTTTGATGGGC
>JAZBNQ010000079.1:0-2569 GCA_036350775.1 Mariniphaga sp. | reverse complement strand
TGCTGAACTACTAAACCATACTGAACCGTTTTGTGAAACTTCCACATCAATTATTAAATCTCGTGGCAGACCGGCATTTTCAGACGTAAAAAAAGTGAACTCACCTTTGGAAAAACGCGCCAGGCCTTTTTCCTTTGTTCCCAGCCAGACTCTTCCGTCGGGCGCAACGGAAACATCCTGAATTACTGTTCCGGCTGAGTAGGATTGTGTGTTCAAACCATCGTAAAAAATCAGGTTACTACCCGAAGCAATCCAGGCGTTGCCCTCCTTGTCAAAGTCAACACAGGTAATGTTTTCACCTCTAAGTACCCATTCCGAAATGTCAAAATTAATTTCCTTTGAAAATTCGTTTAGTACAATTTCGTCGTCTTTATTGCATGAAAAAAGAAAAAACAGTGGGACTAAAAATAAATAAAGCGGTTTCATAACGGTTTTTTTATCAAGATGATAAAATCGGCTTTTTGGTTGCGTCAGGTTTAAATAAAGTGGCTGGAATATTGAATAGGTGATCCGCCAGCTGGGGGACACCAGTTCAATTTCTAAGCTCAACGTTCAAATACCTTTTCTCCTGCAACCCAGGTACTTTCAATTTTTGTATTCAAAATTTCCTTAGGGGAAGCGGTCATTAAATCGGTATCGAGGATTACAAAATCGGCCCATTTGCCGGGTTCGAGGCTCCCTTTTTCGTTTTCTTCGAACGAGGCTTTTGCCGGCCAAGTGGTCATAGAACGTAGCGCCTGCTCGCGTGAAAGTCCTTCTTTTTTCAGAAAACCGCCTTCGGGCCAGCCGTTATGGTCAGTGCGGAAAACCGAGGCATATAATGTAAACATCGGATAAATTTCCTCTACCGGAAAATCGGTGCCATTGGGCAGCCAGTCCAGTTGGTTCAGCAAAGTTTGGTAAGCATAAGCCCCGTTGTTCAGGCGTTCTTCACCCAAACGGTCGCCGGCCCAGTACATATCGGAAGTGGCATGGGTAGCCTGCACCGACGGAACAATGGAAAACTGCGCAAACTTATCCATATCATTGGGTTGAATAATCTGAGCATGTTCGATGCGCCAGCGGCGGTCGTTTTCGCCTTTTAAAAATTTTCCGTAGGTATCGAGCATCAAACGGTTGGCGCCATCGCCAATGCAGTGCGTTGCCACGGCGAAGTTGTTGTCAAGTGCCAACTGGCAAATTTGGTCGTAATATTCCTGCGCTTCAATCTGAATCCCACTGTTTCCGGGGTCGTCGGAATAGTCTTCCAGCAACAGCGCACCTCGCGAACCAAGCGCACCATCAGCAAAAAGTTTTATGGTATTCACAACCAGGCGTTCCTCTTTTTTCGGGCCGTTTTTTACAAAAAATTCAAAATTCTCTTCCGAAGGATTCAGCATGGCATTGATACGCATTTTCAATTCACCGGATTTTTGCATCTCTTCCATCAGCAAAACCGTTGCTTTATCCAGTCCGGCATCGGTAACTGAAGTGAGGCCGGCAGCAAAACAATTTTTCTGGGCTTCAAGCAATCCCCGTTTTTGTTGTTCAGTGGTTATTTCGGGAATCATCCTTGAAACCAGCCCCATGGCATTGTCGATAAGAATTCCGGTTGGTTCCCCGTTTTTCAGTTCAATTAAACCACCCGTTACTTTTGTTTCTGCCGTAATTCCAGCCATTTTAAGGGCTCTTGAATTGCACCATCCGGCATGCCCGTCAACCCGCACCAGGTAAACCGGAGTTTCGGGGAACAATTCGTCCAGTTTTGTTTTATCAGGAAACTCAGCTACCTGCCAGTCGTTTTGGTCCCAACTGCGGCCCAGTACCCAATCGCTGCCAAACTTTTTATGGTGCGCTACAATTTTTTCATAAATATCGTCCGGCCCGGTAGTGCCGCGCAAATCAGCATACTGCATCAGGTTTTCGCCATACCCGTTAAAATGAGCGTGGGCATCATTAAAACCCGGATAAACAAACTTTCCTGTGGCATCCAAAATATTTTCCGAAGTATATTCAGCCAGAATCTCTTTGGTGCTGCCTGTGGCAACAATTTTTCCTCCGGCCACGACAAAACTTTCCACTTTTGTAAATTCTTCATCCACAGTGTAAACCGTAGCATGGGTTACTATGAAATCAGCCGGCTTTTTTGTCGAACATGCGCTCATCAGCAAAAAAATAAATAAAACAAAAACACTGTTCTTTTTCATTTTAAACAGTTTAAGTTTGGAATAGCAGCAAAGATAAATTTTTACCAGTACTTTTTTAATACTTCCATGAACTCGCTAAGCAACAAACTGAAATTTCAAGCTTTCTTTTTAATCAGGTAGAAAATATGACCCAAAACTTGCAGTTACCTGAATAAACTATCGGAAAAGACTGCTTCAGAGCCGGAACGAAAATAAAAATAAAACAAAACGCCATAAATAATTTACCAACAAATACTTAAACAATATTCAACCAGTAATTCAAACCGGTTTTTCTTGCTTTTCGACAATTTCCGCATGTTTCTTTCCAGCCAGCATTTTCAAGGTATTGACATATCTCAATATATCCATTGATGTTTGACCTCAAATAATTTATTATTGAAAAC
>JAZBNQ010000078.1:0-34159 GCA_036350775.1 Mariniphaga sp. | reverse complement strand
GGTAATCAGCGCCACCGTTCCCAGCGAAGCATCGGTATTCGAAGAAATAAACGACGGGAGCGTGGCCACTACTGCGGTAACAAACCCGGTTAAAACGCCGGCAACCAGCAGAAGCAGGTATTCATTTACCAGCAAACGGAACAATTGCCTGGTGCCAAATCCGATGGCCTGCATCAATGCAATTTCGCGACGTCGTTCAAGTATAGTGCGGGCCAGGATAATGGCCAGACCAATGGTTCCGAGAATCATTCCCAATGCGCCGAGCGCCAGAAAAATGCTCAGGTAGGTATTGGTTACCGAATAAAACTCTACAAGTCGTTTAGCTGTTGATTCCATTTCCCAGCCATAATCGCGGAAAACCGAGCGGAGTTCTTCACCAATCGCCTCATCCTGTTCCGGTTCACCATCTATAAGAAAAACATACGAACCGCTGTTGGAAGGATAGTTTTTCAGAAAATGTTCGTTGGAAATTATCACATATCCCTGGAAAATGGAGGGAGTGGTTCCGGCAATAAGTTTCAGCCGAAGTGTATCGCCTTTTTCGTTTTGGTAAAGCAATTCGTCGCCTACCTTTTTCCCCAGTCCATACTGAATGACAGTCTGGTCGGCAATGGCAGGTATGGAACCATCTTCCAACGATTCATACAGTGCCTTCCAGGGGTCTTCGGCATCCAACCCTTTCATTCGGGTGGCAAACGAAAACCGTCCGCTCAATGCTTCCGGATCAACTCCCAGAATAGCCGGTTGGGCAATCCGGTTGAGGTTGAGGCAACTTGCATCATCTCCTTCCACCTTCCGGAATTGTATGGCAGTAAAATCTTCGTAAATGCCTTCTTCTGCACGTTTTTCGGGATCATTCAGATTATAAAGTACGGGCATGGTGGTTTCAGCAAAGTAGAGGAACCCGCCCGTTCCGCTTGATTTATCCTGGGCGTTGGCAAACAAATCGAGTTTATACGAGCCGGTGGAAATGACCAGAAAAGTTCCCAAAGCAAACAAAATAACCACGGTGAGCGAGCGCCCACGGTTACGGGCCAGGTTTAGCCGGGAAAACCGTTCCAAACGGATTTTTCCGCTTTTATGCACTTCCATTCCCAACAATAATTTCCGAAAAGCCAGCAGTAACCCAAGCAACAACAAACCGCCAGAGAGAAAGAAAAACATGGGCTTTAACGCACCGGGGCGCAGCAATTGCATGAGCAATATTACAACCGGAATAACCAGGGCAGTCCACATCAGCACATTCAGCACAATACGCCGGCCTTTTTTCATTTCGGCACCGGTGCGTTTTTGCAGTTCTGCCGTTTTACGGTTCTGGTAGCGGTAAATGGAAATAAAAATGGCGCCAAGCGAAACAGCAATACTGATAATCAGACCCAAAATCAGGGTCAACGGGTAAATTTTAATAAGCAAAACATTGGTGCGCACAATGTCGAACCAAAGGCTGTTTAAAATGCGAAAAACGCCTGAAGTATAGAGTACTGAAAGAAAAAGCCCAATAATTCCGCCTGTAAGGGCAACGGCAAATCCCTCCAGAAGGAAAAAGCTGCGCACCTGTTTTTCTTTGAAGCCCAGCGCCGAAAGAACGCCAACCTCGGCCGAGCGGGTTTCCAGGTTTAACCTGAAAAGCAGTGTTGTAAGTATGACCGCTGCTGCCAGAATAAAAAAGCTCAGTCCTAAAAACAATCCACTGAAATCGGTTCCGTTTCGGGCTGCCGAAAGTCCCTGTTCACGAATGGGTTCCACCACCATGCCCAAATCGGAAGGACGAATGTTCTCAGCAAAAACCTGCCGGTAGTTATCCTCATCAAATGAATTGGCAGGATACCTTACTGCTGTGTAAACCCCAAAACGGTTTTCCCACATTTCCAGCGCTTTGTTCAGCGAAACGTAAGCTTTGGGCGCCCCACCCCAATCGGTCCAGTAATCTTCATCCTTGTCGCGAATGGCATCTAAGTCGATGGGTACACCGGCATCCCACTCGCGGCAATGGCCGGCATCGGAGAGTCCGGGTAACCAGGGCATCCGGGTGGAATCGGCCCAAATTTCATTCATCGGAACAATTTCTTTCAGAATAAACTCATTTTCCTTATCAATTAATTGCCGCAGTGGACCAATTTCCAAATATTTCAGCTTAATGGAATCTCCTGGTTGAGCTCCGAGATCATCGGCAGCCCATTGGGTGAGTAGGATTTCGTTGTCAGCAAGTTGACTTCCTTCCAGCGATGAAACAAATGAATAAGGAATGGCAGGTGATTGGTTTTGTTTTTCTGAATCTTCCAACTCCAGTCTTCCATGCTCCGGCTTCCGGCTTCCGATTTCTTTCCCAATCCCATTCACAAAATAAGTAATCATTGGTTTTGCACCGGGCAATTGATCCAGAATCTGCCCCACTTTGGGTTCCATAAAAACCCGTTCAGTAGAAATTTCGAGTTCGCCGGTGGCAGCAATGTGTTTCATTTTTAAACCGGCATCCGCAGGGGTAAGGCAATTTTCGACCGATTTCCGAACTTCTTCAGCACCCAAACCGGTAGAAACCAAAATGTGATTGGCTTTGCCTTCAAACTCCATCAGACGATTCAGCCGGGCAAGCGACAAAAACATGTTGTAAGGGGCAGACTGCGAGGTTTTCAGACTAAACCGGCCCATCTCTTCTTTGCCCACCACTTTTTTAATGGTGGCGCGCAACGACACACTGGTTTCCTCGGCGGAAACAAACGGGGCGTTCATGGGAATCAGGCTGGCTTTTTTTACCCGCACCAAAATATTATCACCTTCATTAATCACCAGCCTTTCGGCCAGGTTCCGGCTGATAATTATTTCATTATCTTCCAGTTCTGAATAAATTCCAGACTGTGCGATTTTTTCGAAATTTGAATCAACACCCACAACCTGAACCCGGTTAACGCGCTGCTGGCCTCCGTCGGCAACAGCCACTCCTTCGAGCAGCAACACGGGCGCAGCCTGAATTTGCGGGTTGTCAGCTTCCATTTCAGCCGCCATCTCCTGCCTGAAGTAGCGCTCTGTAACTGCTACCAAATGTGTGGTTTCTCCCAGCCGGAAAAAAGTGGTTTGCTCCAGACTGTGCCGCACAGAATCGCCAATAATGAGCGAACCGGTAAGTACCATGGTGCTGATGGCCACTCCCAGCGCCACCAAAAGATTGGCTTTCAAGTAATGGAGAAACGATTTTAATATGTATTTTAATTTCGTCATAATGTTCTATCCTTGACACTATCAGTTCTAAGACGCTCACAGGTTGGAATTCCCCGAAACCTGACAGCGCCGGAACGACTTGTCAGCGTTTAAGCTTTTAAGGAATCTACCAACTGTCCATTTCTTAACTGATATTTTTTATCCATCTGGTCGGCCAGTGCAGCGGCGTGAGTAACAGTTATCAGCGTTACGCCTTCTTCCTCGCTTAATTTTACCAGCAATTCAGTAAGTGCATCGGCATTTTCCTCATCGAGCGCTCCGGTGGGTTCGTCGGCCAGCAGGAGTTGCGGTTTGTTAATTAGCGCCCTGACAACGGCCGTTCGCTGGCATTCACCACCCGAAAGTTGCGACGGTTTCTGTTCGCGCTGTTCCCAAATTCCAACCTTCTGAATGAGGTGTTCTGCCCACTCTTTGTGCTCCTTTGAAATATTTTTCTCTCTCGGAAGAAGCGGCAGCAGCACATTTTCCATTAATGTAAGTTGCGGCATCAGGTGGTGCAACTGAAAAATAAAACCCAGGTGCTTGTTCCTGAACGAAGCCAGTTCCGTTTTTGAATAGCCTGTAATATCCTTCCCGTCGAAAAGGATTTTTCCTTCCTCCGGCTGGTCGAGGGCGCCAACCAGGTTAAGCAACGTAGTTTTTCCCGAACCACTAGGCCCCACAATGGCAATTTTTTCGCCTTTGGCCACTTCCAGTATAAGCTCTTTCAATACTGGCCGGTAGCTGTGGCTGTTCGGTTCGCCGTAACCTTTTGTTATGTTTTGCAGTTGTAAAATCATATCTTTTTTTGTCACCCTGAGCGTTGTCGAAGGGTATTTTATATTACGAAAACCATTTCCATCAAATCATGCTTCGACTTTGCTCAGCATGACACTCTGCGATAAATGCAAAATCAAAAATAAACTATTCTTTACTTTTCTTATAATTTGAATCATTCAGACAAACTGAATATCTTTTAATTTTTGCCAATTTCTTTCAATTAACGCTTTTTTCTGACTACACTCAGGAATACTTCTAAAGTCACAGTGAGCGTGGTCGAACTTTTAGACTTTCATACAATTCGATAGTCTCTTTTGCCTTGGCATGAATATCAAAATTTGCTTTAGTTCCTTCGTATCCCGCGCGACTCAGTTGCTCCAGTTTATCGGGGTCGGAAAGCAACCCGGCCCAGGTTTCGCTAAGTTTTTGCGGAGAGTTTGGCATGTAAGTTACCCCTCCTCCGCCCGACAATTCAATTATTTCGGGAAAAGCGCCTAATGCAGGCTGCACAACCGGAACGCCAGATGCCATCGACTCCAAAAGGTAAATGCCAAATGCCTCGCCAATACGAACTGGTACCGAAACCAGCGATACCTTTTTAAAGAATTCGTGAACTGCTTCGTCTTCAAATTCAGGCAAAACCTCAAAAGCACCGGAAAGTCCGTTTTCCTTTATTTTTCGTTTCTGCTCTTTTAAAAATTTGGCATCGTCGCCCGTAGAGCCGCCGGTGGCAATAAGTTTTACGTCTTCAAATCCCGGTTTCTTTTTCAATTCGATAAATGCATCCACGACAATATCAAACCCATCTTTGTGGCACATTCGTGAGATGTATCCTACATTTCGTTCTTTTTCCCGTGGAGAAATGTATTGGTAATCTTCCACCCCGACGCCCAAATGAATGGTTTTGATTTTTTCTCCGGGAAGATTCATTCGTTTTTTCATTTCACCAGCAAAGTAATCGCTCACAGAAACCAGGGCATCTACATCTTTCGCCCGTTCATGCATTAAATTCCAAATTTTCTTCTGAAACTGAGGTTGCATCGGGTCAATCCAGACATCTTCGTCCTGCAGCGAACAAAGCACCGGCACACCAATTTTTTCTTTTAAACGACGGGCCAGTCCTAAAAGCAAAGCATTCGAAATATGAATAATATCGGGCTGACAATGGTCGGCAATCCAGTTCACCATGTGGTCCAGTTCTGCCTTTTGTTCACCTTCCTCACCTAAAAGCATGGAAAAGGTCATGTCCTCCAGCCCCTTAGCTCTTGTAGAACCAGCCATTGAAGCTGCGAGTTTCATCATTGGCTTCGAATTCAGCAATTTATCCACCCACTCCGGCGCCTTCCTGAAAATGGGATAAACCTGCTTCAGGTAAAGGCTGATTGCGCCATAAAAAATGGGAACATCAGAAATATCGTGTTCATCGCCGAACAACGGCAGGTACATGGGAATTTTGGTTACATTATGCCCTTCGGCCCGCAACGCATTAAAGTATTTACTGTCGCGCAGGCAGTTGCCGCAATAAAAACTTCCTCCCGAACCAGGTATAATTTGTATAATATTCATAAGCCCCCTCCGACTCCCCCAAAGGGGGAAAGTAAAAAGGTCCCTTTAATTTCCCTGAAAGGAAAAAACAAGAACCAATACATGTTATTTTTAATTAAAATTATCATTGTTAATTATTCTTTTCTTCTTATTCTCCCCTTTGGGGAATTAGAGGGACTTTTATTGGCCTCCAAAACAATACACATTTCCATCGTAAGCTCCCACATACATCCTGCCATTGGCAAGTGCAGGATTGTGAATAATCTGACTTCCGATTTCATATGTCCAAACAACTTTTCCATCGGAAAGGTTTACAAGTGCCAAATCTCCGCGCATATTAGCCACCACCACTTTATTTCCAGCCACCACCGGCGAAGCTTCCACACGGTTCCCGGTATTGTATTCCCAAAGTTTTTTTCCGCTGCTTTTTTCGAAACTGTACAGAAACTTGTTGTGATTTGCCGTGAAAAGCCTGTTTCCCAACACAGCAGGTGAAGCGATAAAAGGCAATGTAGTGTTTTCATCTTCCCAAACCCAACTGGTTTCCTCTTTTTCAATATCCACCTGGAAAAACCGGCCATCATAATCGCCAAGGTATGCTTTTTTATTCTCCAGCGCCGGTGAACCAGGAACATAGGTCGCCACATCAATTTTTTTATCGGCTTTTCCTGAAACAATATCCACCACATGCAGGAATCCATCACAACCACCAAAAAAGGTTTTGCCCTCTGAACAGGCCGGTGCCCCGTTGATAAAATTATCCGATTCGTATTTCCATTTCACCTCGCCGGTTCGTGCATCCAGGCAGTGCAAATAATAATCGTAGCTTCCAACCAAAATATAAGTCGTTCCGCCTGCTTTCCACCAGTTTGGGGAGCCGATGATTTGGTTATCAGTTTCGTATTCCCATTTTTTGGCACCTGTATTTAAATCGAGGGCATATAAATTCCCGTCGAGATTGCCAATGTAAACCGTGCCATTATGAATAAGTGCCGGTGCTTCAATGGTGTTTGTCGTTTCATATTTCCAAAGAAGTTTTCCCTGCAAATCGAGACAGTAAACTACGCCATCGGTGGAACCAATCACTAATTTACCCTGATCAACCACTGGCGCTGATTTGATGTTATCACCGGTTTGGAAGGTCCACAGCAGTTTGGGTTGGTCGGGCAGTTGCGTTTTGGAAATCCCTGTGAGTTGCTGGTTTCCACGAAAAATGGGCCACGAGTCGGTGGATTGGGCAATTAAATTGGTTACAAGAAAGAGAATGATAATTGTGATTATAAATTTATTCATATTATTCATTGTTAAACATATTGGCATATTGAACTTCTGTAATCTATGTGCCTATGTGTTTTGTTTAAATTTTCCCTTCAATTCAATGGCCCCGGTTGGACAGCCTTTGGCCACTTTCAAAGCGGTTTCCGTAAGTGCCTGTTGCACATCTTCATTAAATGGTACGCCCACCTCCACATCAAAACCCCTGCCAATGTATGTAAAACCAAATCTTTCGCCATACTTTTCGGTGAGGCGCACACAAATTCCACACTTGATGCATTTTTGCGGCTCGTAAATAAGGGTAGAATGGGTATCAAGTTTGGTTATTTTCCTGCGTTCACTGGTTTTGAAGCGGCGCTGGTCAACATTATACTGGTCGGAATAAATCCGAAGCTTGCAGTCGTCGATGGCACGGCAGTCGCAATGCAGGCAACGTTTGGCTTCAGCAATGGCTTCTTCGGCAGAAAAACCATTGTATCCTCCCTTTTCAGGATAAACTCGCTTTGCAACAACTGATTCTTTTAAATACTCCGAATATTCTTCATTTACCAGCCTGCCAAACCGCGAGTTGAATATTCGGGGTTCTCCTTTTACCGGCTTTCCATTCAGGTATTGCATGACAGAAAATGCCACCTCTTTTCCCTGCCCGACAGACCGGACCGCCAGCTTTGAAGAACGCAAGGCATTGCCAATGGCAAAAACATTTTCAACGGAAGTCTGGTAAGAGTTTCGGTCGGCAACAATTCCTTTTGGTGTTAATTTTAAACCGAATGTTTCGGTTTCTTCTCCAACTGCTCCGAAAGCAACTACCACGGCATCAAAACTGCTTTGTATATCTGCAAAAATTTCATTATCAATTATTTCACCTCCATGAAATTCAACACCCGTTTTTAAAATGAGATCTATTTCTTTATCCAAAATATCGTGAGGCAAAATCTCTTCGCTTATTTCAGTCCGCAGTTGCCCGCCTGCTTTTTCAGCTTTATCGAAAAGGGTAACCTGGATTCCACGCAACTGCAAATAGTATGCAGCGGCAAGTCCGGCAGGCCCGGCGCCAATCACTGCTGCTTTGTGGCCGGTTTTTTTGGCAGGAATGATTTCCGGCACTGTTCCTTCATCGCCCACAAATCGTTTAAGCAGGCAGATGGAAACCGGTTCGTCAACGGTTTTGCGGTGGCAGGCGCCTTCACAAGGAGCCGGACAGATGCGTCCCAGGACAGCAGGCAGGGCAATATCACGTTTCACCACTTCCAACGATTCATCAAATTTGCCGGCGGCAATCAACCGGTTCATCAGCGGTATGTTCATGTGGGCCGGACAGGCAATGTGACACGGTGCCTCGCAGTCGCCAACATGTTCGCTTAAAAGCAACTCCAGCGCTGTTTTCCGGGCTTCAGTAATTTCTTCATCGTCAGTAATAACTGACTGACCTTCGGCAGCTTTCACCGAACAAGACGGGAACAGTTTCCCGTTACTTTCATCTTTTACCAGGCACAACATACACGAGGTGAAATGTTCCAGTTCATCGTGCCAGCAGAGGTTGGGAACTTCAATTCCCATTTGTTGTGCGGCCTTCATCACCGACGTACCATTTTCAACCTGAATATCCTTGTTATTTATCTTTAATCTTATCATGTTACATGTTTCAGGTTACAAGTTTCAGGTTTTGGGTTCATTCCAGTTTTGTTCCACATATTCCATAAACTTATATATCTTTCTTCCCAAAATCTCATATTCAGAAATTAAATCCGTCAGACCTTTTGAATCGAAATGTATTTCATCTATCATTGTCAACTGAGAAATGGCCTCATCACTTGATGCATGAGCAAATACAAGATACCGCACAAATTCCTGTTTATATCTTTTCCGACCATAACCTTCAACAATATTATCCTTTATGCTTTTCGTTGACCTTCTGACCTGGCTACCCTGTTCATACATTTCATATTTTGGCAAAGTCAATGTCATTTGATGTACTTTTATCGCTAATCGATATGCTTCCTGATAAATCTCCAAATCTCTGTAACTTTTCATCACTTTCTGTTTTTTGGGTTCCCCATTTTATCATTCATTTGTCAACCAACGACATGAAACCTGAAACCTTAAACCTGCAACTTTCCTCACTTCACATCAATCGCATCTACCGGGCAAACAGCGCGGCAGGAGTCGCATTTTATGCACAGTTCGGTATCGATACTGTGCTTTTCGTGCGGGGTGAACGGAATGGCATCCACCGGGCATTTTTGTGCACAGAGGGTACAACCAATGCAGTTGTCATTCACCGAATAGGTAATCAGCTCAGTGCATTTTCCGGTAGGGCAAACGCCATTGATATGCGCTTCATATTCATCCCTGAAATACTTTAATGTACTAATCACCGGATTAGGTGCTGTTTTTCCCAGGCCACACAAACTGCCTTTATTGGTCCATTCGGCCAGTTTTTCCAGCTCTTCAATATCGCCCTGTTTTCCTTTGCCGCTGGTGATGTTTTCCAGAATGTCGAGCATGCGTTTGGTACCCACACGGCAAAACGTACATTTTCCACACGATTCATCCTGGGTGAACGAAAGAAAAAATCGCGCCATGTCCACCATGCAGTCGGTATCGTCGAGTACCACCAAACCACCAGAGCCCATCATGGCGCCCATTTCGGTCAGCGACTCGTAATTGATAGGCGTATTGGCATGTTCTGCCGGAATGCAACCACCCGAAGGACCGCCAATCTGCACCGCTTTAAATTTGCGTCCGTTGGCAATGCCGCCACCAATGACTTCCACCACCTCGCGAATGGTAATTCCCATGGGCACTTCAATCAGACCACCGCGGGCCACTTTACCGGCCAACGCAAAAACTTTTGTGCCTGAATTTCCATGTGTACCAATACCTTTAAATTTCCCTGAACCTTCGCGAATAATGTAGGAAATCTGTGCCAGGGTTTCGGTATTATTCACAAGCGTTGGATAACCCCACAACCCTTTTTGGGCGGGAAACGGCGGGCGGATGCGCGGAAAACCGCGGCTTCCTTCGATGGAGGCAATCAGTGCCGTTTCCTCGCCACACACAAACGCGCCTGCGCCTTCATAAATAGTCAGGTCCAAATCGAAACCCGAGCCCATAATGTTTTTTCCCAAAAAATTATTTTCACGACAAATTTCCAGCGCATTTCTCATACGCTTTACCGCCAGCGGATATTCGGCCCGAATATAAAAATAGCCTTGATGAATGTCCACCGCATAGGCAGCTACTATCATTCCCTCAATAACGCGGTAGGGATAACTTTCCAAAAGCATACGGTCCATAAAAGCTCCGGGGTCGCCCTCATCGCCATTGCAAATCAGGTATTTCAGTTCACTTTTTTCTTTTTTTACAAACTCCCACTTTACGCCTGTGGGAAAACCAGCACCACCGCGACCGCGAATACCGCTGTTTTTCACTTCTGCAACAACCTCATCAGGAGAAAGCGATTCGAACATTTTTTTCAGGGCAGTGAATCCGCCACGCCTTTGATACTCTTCAATGTCGAGTGGATTTATTATGCCGCGGTATTCAGTGGCAATTGGAATCTGGTTTCCAAGAAACGATGCCACCGGTTTTTCGCGCATGCTGATTTCATAACGCTGCACACCATCCCAATTGCGGTCAGTCTGAATATCTTCGGCAAAATGAAAAAGCTTATTTTTTATTTTGGAAAGAATGTTTGGCGATTGAAAGTGGCTCTCAACAATGTTTTTCACATCCTCCGGCTTCACTTTGGCATAAAGTGTCGGTTCACCTTCATTGGGTACGATTTCAACCAACGGAACCTGATGGCACATGCCAACACAGCCAACGTGTTTCAGTTTCACCCGTAATCCACTCTGGTTGACCACTTTTTCCACTTCCTGTTCAATTTCGCCACTTCCGCTGGCCACACAGCACGAACCAAGCCCGATGCGTATTTCCCCTTTAATTTCCGAACCATCGGCTTTCCTGAACTTTTTAACTCCCTTTTTTCCCTGCTGGCTTTCAAAATCTTCAATTACTTTATCCACCTGGTCGGGTGCCACATGACCATAAGTAATGTCGTCAACCTGAACCACCGGGGCCAAAGTACAGCATCCCAAACAGCTCACCTTCTCCAGGGTATATTCGCCCGTTTTATCAGTATCTGTTCCTTTTGCAAGGTCGAAATGCCTGCGGAACGCATCATTTACCAGTCCGGCACCCTTAACATGGCAAGCCGTTCCCACACAAACCTTGACCAGATGTTTTCCGGCAGGCTGCATTCTGAACTGCTTGTAAAAACTGGCCACACCTACAATCTCTGATGGTGTAATGGCTGTCTTTTCCGAAAGGTATTTCAAAGTCTCTTCCGGCAAGTAATTATATTCTTGCTGAATGGCCTGCAAAATTGGAATCAGGTTCTTTTTTTCAGAACCTTTTTCCTGAATAATTCGGTCGATATTTTGGAAATTATTTGTCATAACAGTATCCTAAAGCACTAAAAAACAAGTTACAAAGAACAAATAAAAACCAAATTTCAATGGCCAAATCCCAAACTCATGAATGTTCAGTTTTGAATTTTGAAAAATTGCGAATTGAAATTTATTTGTCATTTGAATTTTGCTATTTGAAATTATCTAATTTCCTATGCAATATAAATTTTCTTCTCCTCTGATGTAAATTCGTCCATCGGCAAAGGCCGGAGTAGTACCAGCAGTTTCTCCCAGTTCGTTTTCGGCAATCAGTTTCATCTCTTTGCCAAATTCATAAATGCGCATCACACCATCGTTATCCATCATAAAAAGTTTGCCGTCGGCATACATGGGTGATGAATAGAGCGTTTTGCCCACATCGTGGTCCCAATATTCTTCGCCGGTTTTGGCATCGTAACAAACCAATACGCCGTAACTGGTGGCGATAATAAGTAATCCGTTGTGCGCCAGCGGACTGGCTGCTTCCGGAAGGAACATATCGTCTTCCCACAAAATTTCCTGTGTTTTAATATCGATGGCAACCATTGTGGCATATTCATTGGCTGCATAAACCACTCCGTCAGTATATCCCACAGAGGGCCCCACTTCGCCCATCATACATTCCACCGACCAGAGTTCGTTTCCGGTTTGAACATCGTATCCGGCCACAATGGGATCAGCGGTTAGTACCACCTGGTATTTCCCGTCAACCTGCACCATTACCGGACTTGCCCATGAAATTTTAGCATCGCGTACGGTTTCCCAAACCGATTCTCCTGTTGCCGTATTCAGTGCCATAATTTTTCCACCCCGGTTTGTATCATATTGAATGATAAGTTTATTATCCCAAACAATCAGAGAAGAGGAATGTCCGTAGTGGTTATCCGGTACACCCAGGTTTTTGGCCCAAATCCGTTTACCGTTCAAATCGAAAGCAATCACATCGCCAGTCCCGAAAATGGCAAACACCCGCTGTCCGTCAGTGGTAACCGTTGGCGCCGAAAGCCCTGTGTCTTCCGTAACACGCGGTGGTGATGCCGGAGAACCCGGAATATTATCAGCTTTGCCTGTCCAGAGCAGGTTGCCGTTGGTGCGGTTGTAACAATATACCTCGCGGCTTTGGTTGTCGGCACCGGCAATAAAAACTTTATCGCCCCATATTACCGGAGAATTATACCCATGTTTTGGGATGGGCGACTTCCAGAGAATATTGGTTCCTGAGGAACCGTCCCATTCAGTGGGGATGTTTTTGTGGTATACAATTCCCTGAGCTAACGGACCCCGGAAAGAATTATGGTTATTTCGTATTTGTTCAATTGTTAAGGATGCACTGGAGGCGGGTTCAGCAATTTGTTCAGATTCCTCACGAACCTCCTCCTGAACGGCATTAGTAATTTGTTCCTGAATTTCCGGTTCTTCTGTTTCGGCAGCAGGCTGTGTAACAAGTGCTGGTTCAGCCTGAGTTTGTTCCACATCAATCACTTCAATTCCTTCATCAACCGGTTCAGGGATAACTTCAGCGGTTGCGGTTTCCCAATCGTATCTATCAAGGTAATTTACGGTTGCAAAAGAAGCAGCAAATGCCAGAATAAATACCAGGGCGCCAACAATAATGATCCCTTTTTGAGCCAGTATCCGGCTGGCAATTTCATTTTCCAACACCTTATCAGGTTCCTCAATTTTGGATTTCAGCGAATAGTAAACCCGAAGTGAAAAAGCCAGTACAATGGCACCAAACAACAAAAGCCAGGCCCCGGTTTTCACCTGCCACTGGCTGTTGAAATAGGCTTTGCGCGCAAGCAAATCGTAGTTGCGAATTTCTGTTTTAAGGCCATCGTTGTTTGGTTGTTCTTTCAGCCTTTCTACCAGCACTTCCAGCGCCTGGCTCTCAATAGGATCGCTTTGCGAAACCTGCCAGTAATTGAGGAGCAAAAGCAGCGCCACTACGGTACAAAAAATTCCGGATATTACGGCAAAATTTTGTGTTAGTTTTAATTTATCGTTGTTGGTCATTATAATAATGTTTTCATTTTTTGATCTTTGTACACATTTAAATGCGCGGTTATCCCGATGGCTATCGGGACGCCACCCTTATTTTTTCACCGGACAATAATCCATACATCGTCCGCAGCTGAGGCAATTTCCTTTATGTACAACATAATCCTGTCTTTTACGAAAGACGACAGTATTTAAAAGTGTCATACCTATAACAAGGCCTAAAAATCCGCCCATAATCATACTTCCGGTATAAAAATCGTTACGGATTTCTTCAGCTTCCTGAACCAGTGTATCCATTGTTTTTCCTGAAGCAAGGAATGTTTGTACATCTAAATTGTCCAGGTCATTTTTCACTTCCGGGCGTGAAATCAACAGTTCTGCCAAATAAACATCGGGATTTGCTTTAGACAGGAATGTATGTGACTTTGCACCAACAAATACGCCCAGCCCAATCCAAACAGGAATAAGGGCAACGTAAAGGATGAACCGCCTGGTACCGAGGCCAGATTTAACCACTTCCTTTTCATCGGTTGGAAATTCAATGGCGTCGAACGGACAGGAATTGGCACACAGTTTACATTTAATGCATTCGGCCGGGGTAATTGTAACATTTTTTTTTGAAAACCGGGACATCCAACTTAAAACAACCCCGTATGGACAGAAAAACCGGCAGTAGGGCCTGCCTACAAACATTCCCATCAGTAAAAAACTTACCCCCAGCACAACCATCAGAAAATTGGCATCCATTCGGAAAATCCCAATAAACGGATCGTAGCGGCAAATTATAAAATCGGTTCCGGTGGCGGCGAAAAGCACGGCAAGTGAAAGATAAAGATAAGGTATCAAACCCAGTGTTTTGTTCAGCCACTTGGGAAGACTAATGGGTTTTATTATGACCAAATCCTGGATGGCACCCAGCGGACAAACACCCCCACAAAATGTTCTTCCGTAAAAAAGTGTCAATATTAGCGGCAATATAAAAAACAGCAGCACAACTGCTGAAATGGCATAGGTTGGATCGAAAAAAGAGAGCGTAACATTTTGAATTGCACCGATGGGACAAACACACCCAAGGCGGTAAAACCCAAAGTAAGCTAATGCAAGTACCGAGAGCCACAAAATTCCACGCCTCGAACGTCTTTTTATAATGAGATACGATGCAATTGCAAGAAATGCAATCAGTACAAATACATCAAAATATTCCATAGAAAGTGCCCGTGGTTCCGGAGTTACCGTGTTGGGTTGTTCATACCCCGACTCAAATTCAGGTTTTGGAAAACGCTGCTGTTGGGCAGTCAGCGAGAAAGTAAAAAGTAAAAAGTAAAAAGTAAAAAGTATGTATTTCAGCTTTTTCATTCTTGTTTTCGCTAAGATTCAGGATTATTGGTAAAGTCGCCTTTCACTTTATAGGCTTCGCTTGCTTTTACCCGCGAAATGGCATTAGAGGGACATGCCCGCGCAATGGAACATTCATTACAGTTAACGCAAATGTGGTGCATAATCTGCAGATGCAACGAACCATTTCCGAATGAAGTACAACCTTTAACACATTTGGCGCAACCAATGCACAAATCTTCAATAATGTGGTATTCAAAATACGGTTCTTCAATGAATTTTCTTTCGATGGCCGCCGTTGGACAAAGCTGGTTTTCAGCTGCGGTGCTTAGTGCGTTGGCATCGGGTTTCAGGTAACCGCCACACAAATCGCAGTAGCCACACAAATCGTATGCATGAACGCATTTTACTGCCGACGGCGACATGACACATTCGGTGGCACAACGTCCGCATTGGGTGCACGCGAATGGGTCGATCTGCCAAACGTAGTCATCTCCGGTAACTTTACTCAGTGCCAGGCCACTAACGCCTCCAAGCGCAAGAGCCAGAGAAAAGCGCACTCCGCTTTGAATAAATTCGCGCCTGTTTTTCGATTTAGAGTTGTTTTCCATCTGTTAATATTCTTTCTTACTTCTAATCACCCTTTTAATAAGCGGCGCATGGTTTGTCTGTGTTTAAATCAACTGACCTGTTTGCGCCTTATTTAAATCTGCTCTTCCTGAACCCCCGGTTTCAACCGTGGGTTTATTTTTATTTAACTCCTAAGGAGTTATACCCTTCGGATGTTCATTCTCTTTGGTCTCAACAGCCTGCGGCAGTTCACATTTTGCAAACTTTCCGCATTTCTGGCATGCAGGTGAAACCGAACAGGTGGTGTCCACTTTTTCACTTACCACCAGGTATCCAGTTGTGGCTGCCATGGCTCCGAGGATTAAAATCCTTCCTCCGGTTTTAAAAAATTCTTTTCGGTTCATTGCTAACTAACAATTTTCGTTTTGCGGTGCAGAGAACGTCCATTTTTTTTAGACCGATCCGGTTGCACCTTTTCTAATCCCAACACATTTAATCGCCGAACTAAAGTCCGGTGCTACTTTTCGGTTCAAATACCCGAATTACTTTTTTATCGAAATCGAGCGCATAAATGTTGTTTTGGCTGTCGGCGGCCACATCGGGCGCGCGGCCTTCGTCAATAAATTTTGTTGGCGCTGCAACCACTCCTTCAAATTCGCCTGAGCGTTTGTAGGTTTTAATCCGAACCAGGCCTTTTTCGCTGGTTACAAACCGCCCGTCGTCTAAAAAAGTAAAGTATGTTGGATTGCAGCATCCGCTAAATCCTTCAGGCCGCATCCCGGTATTTTTCCAGTGTGCCCTTAAATTTCCATCGAAAGTATAATTTTCCAATGCATGAAGTCCGGGGTTTACAACCCAAAGTTCATCTACATCGTTTATATCCAAATCGAAACAGGGACTGGGAATAATAAATCCATGCAAGACGCCTTCTTCGGCTTTTCCGTCAAATTCTGCCAGAATTTCCCCTTCTTTTGAAAATCTGATTACTTTGCGTCTTCCCGCATCAGCCACAAATACTTCATTTTCAGTTGCGGCAATAGCTGTTATTAACGAATTTTCACCCAGTGGTCCCCATTCATTCTGAAGATTGCCATCTTCATCGTAAACCATTATTTGGCTGTCAATTGCAACGTAAATATTTTGGTCAAATGCCTCAACAGTTTGTGGCTTACCAGGAAGGTTTAGATCATTCACCAGGGCTCCGGAAAGATCAATAATTTTTAAACTATTATCTCCTGTCACATAAATTTTATCATGGTGAATGGCAATTGCAGCGGGTTCTTCAAAACCAATCCTGAAATTTTTAGATTCTTTGTAATGAATCAAGGCCGGATCAACGGTTTTAAATTCATTTACATCGTATGCAAACGGATTGGGTTTACTTCGGTTGGGCCGGTCGGAAACATAATCGCCCACAATAACTGCAATAATTACAACGGCCAGAATTAGTAAAAATATTATGATGCCCTTGTTTTTCATTTCTTTTGAATTAAACGTTTAAATCAACACAAACCAGCGTTTTCGCATCGCGCATTATTAAATAACCGTTGGCAATGGCAAAAGGCGCCCAGGCATCGTGCCCGTCTTCAATAACCTTCACTTTATCCAATTCAATGTAACTCTCGATACTGGGTCTTGCAATAAACAGCGTTCCGTCGTCATTTAGAATAAACATTTTTCCATCGGCAATAAAATACGGCCCCAACCCAAAACGGTTTTCAGAACCGCTGGTCCAGACCATTTCCTGCGGATTATTGGGATGCACACATACCAACTGGTTGCGACCTGAGCCTCCATCTTTTGGCAGAATGCCAAAAAGATGCCCATTCCAGAATATTGGTGTTTGCTGTTCGCTGGCCAAACCTTCGCGGGGAGCATATTTTGTAATAATTTCGATGGAAAATTCCCCGTTGATTTCAGTAAGTTCGGCCATCATGCCGCCTGCACCGTATCCGGCAGTCATAAATATTTTCCCGTCAGGCATACAAACCGGTGATGGTGCTACCACGGAATGGTTCCAAACCGTCGTTTGCCAAAGAATTTCGCCTGCATCGTCACCATCGGCAGCTACGCCAACCAATGCCCCAATAGCACTGTAAACATACATTTTTCGACCTCCAAAGGTGAAGGGCATCACTGAAGAATGCGACATTTTCCATCCCTCAGGATTGGGTGTTTCCCAGATTTTTTCACCGGTTTCCATATCAATAGCCACCATTAGGGCATTTCCACCGGTGGCAATAATGGCTTTTCCATTGTCGATAAGCGGGCACTGGCCGGTGTACCAAAGTGGTATTTCCGATTCATATTCCTTTGCCACATCCAGCCCCCACATAAAATCGCCGGTTTCGCGTTCCAGGCACATCACATGGCACATGGGCCCAATGGTTAAAATATAATCTTCGTTAATGGCCGGAATGGTGCGGGACATGCCGTGGTTCCGCTTAATATTTAATTCATAGCCACGAACCCACATTTCTTTACCTTCAAGCAGCGAGTAACAACGCAACATATCTGCGCGTTCTTCTTCATCGTAGTCCAGAATGTAAACCAGTCCCTCGTAAATGGCAGCCCCTGAATGTCCTTCGCCCAACTCTTTCGACCATAAAATCTCAGGGCCGTCGGTGCCGAAATTATCGATAAGTTTAATCGGAGATTTGCAAATGTTGTCGAAATCTTCTCCCCTGAACCGGGGCCATGTTTCTGAAAGTTCTGTATAACCGGTTGCAAATTGTTCAAAATATTCTCCAATTTCCACATCCTGTGCCTCGGCACCTGCTCCGCGGTTATCGGCTCCTTCAATAAGAATTTCAAAATCACTTGTCGGATCTGCGCGCAACCACCAAAAAAGAAAAACCAGGGAAATGATTCCCAGGGAATATGAAATGATTTTTATGATTTGTTTGCTGTCCATCTAAGCTTTTATATTGTACACCATTAAAACATCGCCATGCCTGATGAAAAGTTTCCCGTTGTAAATGGCCGGATGTGCCCAGTGTGGGCCTGTGCCGGTATTTACTGCAAAAGTGCTCACTATTTTTAATTTTTCGGCTGATGGTTCAACCAGGGCAACGTTTCCGCTTTTTTCTTCATAAAGATAAAGCATTCCGTCGGCATAAATTACAGAACCTTTGTTAAACCATTCCTCGTCCCAGTGCGTTTCACCGGTTTCCCAGTCAACACAGGCCCATCTGCCGCGTGAGTTATGCTGCCAGTTCGATCCGTATATTTTTCCATCGACAAGCACCACCCCGCCATGGTGGGTATTGATGTCTGTATTTTTCCATTTCAGTTCTGCCGATTGATTACCGGGAGTTATGGAAAACATGGTAGCCGGATGATCGTATCCGCTGGTTACAAAAACTTCATTGTTATAACTGATTGCAGGATTGGTTTGTGCTCCCTGACCCTGACTCCCTTTATGAAACTGGATTAAATCGTAATTCCAGATTATATTTCCATTAAAAGGATCAATGGCAATCAAATTCCGCGTGGTTTGAGCCAGAATAATTTCGTTCCCTTTATGTTTTATTAAAACCGGCGATGCATAAGACTTTGCTCCGCCCAGACTTTTAGTCTTCCATACTTCGGAACCATTCGATTTTTTAAAAGCAACCATCGTGTAATTTTCGCCTCCTGTTGTATATACTACTAAATCGTTTACAAGCAGGGGACTTTCAGAATCACCATGGCGGTGAATTTCTCCATTGTATTTATCAATGGCATCGACCTGCCATACCATTTCCCCTGATTGGGCATCAACACAGCTTAGTTGTCCGGTACCACTTACCACATAAAGTTTCCCGTTTTCATAGGTTGGAGTGCATCGGCTATCGGAATACGAGCGAATCCAGGAACGGCCATAATCTGTTTCCCAGAGTAATTGCCCATTCAAATTATAAGCTGAAAGAACATCGGTTTCGTCAATTTTGATTCCGGTAACGAAAATCTTTCCATCGGCCACAACAGGTTGTGAAAAACCTTTCCCTATACCTTCAATTTTCAGCAATAATTCCGGTCCCTCTTCCGGCCACTCTTTCAAAAGGCCGGTTTCGTTGTAGTGTCCGGTTCTTTGAATGCCCCGGAACTCAACAATTTCCTGGGAAACCAGATTAACCGAAAAAAGTAAAAACAGATATAAAAATAGATACCTCATTAATTTCTAATTATTTTATTTAGTATTTGCTGCCGGCCAGTAGTCTGCTTCCCAAAGCATTTCCCATGCCTTATCGGGCGTAAAACCACGGCCTGTTTCCGTTTCGCTTTTTGTATCTCTCGGATTTGCCCCTACTTCGGCATACAACTGATTAACGCCGGCCAATAAAGCCATCTGAATTGGTTCATGTACATTCATCGATCGCTCAGGATTTACAACAATATTTGTTACAGCAACAATCTTGGTGAGCTCTGCTGCGGTAATTAATCCGTTGGTAAAAAGCGGTGTTCCGGGAACCGGAATCCGACGCATAACCGCCATTACGGCAATTTTTAAATTACGCGCTCTTTTTATTTCAGCAAGCAGTTCTTCGTATGAATGTTCGGGGCCAACAGGTTCTATACAATAGTAAATCTCCAGACCAGCCTTTTGGGCTATTTCAATTGTTTTTTCCCGATCGGCGGGTGAAGCCAGTGTATTGGTCCCTTCGCGCAACCTGTTTATATGGTAAACACCTGTGATACCAGCCTTTTTTAATTCCGTTGCCGTTTCAAAATCAAAATCACCGATGTTGGCAACAAACTTCTGGTTGTTTTTCAATAAAGGTTTAACTTGCGCAGCAATAGAAATGAACCTTTCAACGGGGTAATCGGCGGTGGTCATCAGAAAAAAATCGTCGAAATTGAATTCCTGCAATTTTTCAATTTCCTGCTTTATTTGTTCAAAATCTTTACTCCATTCAGAATCAATCGAATAATGTCCAACTCCCATGGAACAAAAGCCGCAATTAACAGAACACGGTTCAGCATTTATTCCAATTTGTGTAAAAACATATCCCCTGTTTCCAAATTTCTTCCGGCTTAACCGGTTTGAAACGTATAAAAGACGGTAATAATCCCGACTTTGATTTTCAATATTCAATAATCCGAGAATCTCTTCATCATTCAAATTAAAATCTTCTTGTTCTATTTTATCAATTACCAGCATAAAATCATTTTTCTTTTATATCGAATACAAAAAGAACTTCACCGTGCCGAATCAATAATTTCCCTTCGGAAATGTAAGGATGTGCCCAATGTGGCCCGGCGCCTTTTGTAATGCGAAACTGGCTCAATACCTCAAAACCATCGGGCGAGGGTTTTACCAATCCAACATTGCCTCGTTCATTGTAGGCATACAACATTCCATCGGCCATTACGAGTGCGCCTTTGGTATCCCAGTCGTCCACGTATTTGATTTCGCCGGTATCCCAAACCATGCATACCCAGCGGCCTTGCTTGTTATTGTACCAGTTGGACCCGTAAAGATGACCATCGTGAAGAATTACACCATGATGGTGATTGTCTAAAGTCCTGTCGATAAATTTTTCGGAAACCGAAGTTCCGGTGGAATCCATCTTCAACATAACCGCATGATAATCATAACCCATACTTAAAAAAATTTCATCTTCTTTAAAAATGGGAGTATTGGCCCAGATTAATCCTTCGCGATCCCATTTTTCCGGATCCAGGTATTTGTAATACCAGGCCAGTTCTCCGGTTTCAGGATGAATGGCCAACAAATGGGTGCCAATCATGGCCAAAATGTACCGGAAATCATTGTATTCGTATATGGTTGCTGAGGCATAGGCACGCGGACCACCAAGCGACTCGGTTTGCCAGACAGGTTCGCCGGTCATTTTATTCAAGGCCACTACACTTGTTTTGGATCCTGCCGGGGTGCTGATAATTTTATCATCGACAATGAGCGGAGTTTCAGAATTTCCCCAGGTTCCATATTCTGTTTCAAACTCTTTATCCACATCAAATGCCCAGAATTCCTCGCCGGTTTCCCGATTTAAGCAAACCACACGTCCGGTGCCGCTTTGCACGTATATCCGGTTATCTTCCACCACCGGGGTACTGCGCGTATCAGGGAAAGACTGATTCCATGCTCTACCGTAAGAAACCTGCCATTTCACATTACCCTGCAAATCCATAGCAGTCAGGTAATCAAGGGTGTCAATCATTCCGGTTACATAAATCATATCGCCAACCAAAATGGGCGACGACCAGCCTTTTCCTATTCCTTCTTTTTCGAGAATAATTTCCGGACCATTTTCCGGCCATTCTTTTAACAGGCCGGTATCTGCAAAATGCCCGTCGCGATCAGGTCCGCGCCATTGAATCAATTGTGCATTGGCAGTAATAACAAGTACAGTAAATGCAATACTCCACAAAACAATTTTCATGTTTTTTTATTAAGGTGATTTTTTAAATTTATACAGAATTTCTCTCTATTTAATTTTATAGGCGATGAGAGTATTTCCGTGTCGCAGATAAAGTCGCCCATCATGGATTGCCGGGTGTGACCAGTGCTGAGCTGAACCCATTTCAACTTTTGTATTACTCACCAGGTTAAAACCTTTTGGAGTTGCTTCGGCCAAACCAAGTTCGCCACGGTCACTATAGCAGTACAACATCCCGTCGGCATAAATAGTAACACCTTTACCAATATCGGTTGATGCATATTGCTCTTCTCCGGTTTTCCAGTCAACACATCGCCATTGACGGTTATTGTCGCCTGATCCGTAAAGGTATCCGTCAACCAGTACCATCCCTCCCATACGACTGTCGAGTTTATCGTTGAACCAGGCCTTGCTCACACTGCTGCCGTCGGCACTTAATTCGAGTTTTACACCACCCTGGCCGTATCCGCTAAAGCAGAATAATCCCCCGTCATGATAAATAGGCGTATTGGCATGAACCTGCCAACGGTTGGTTTGTGGATGAGACCACAACATTTTCCCATCTTTTGCATCGAGTCCAATGATATGGTCGGCAGTCATAGTAACCAATAGTTTTCGTGAGGGTAATTCAACCAAAAGTGGCGTGCAGTATGCTGAAAGTTCGCCTTTACCGGGGGATGACCAAACCAGGTTTCCGTTGAACCGGTTCAGTGCAACAACATTGTTTTTTCTTCCGCCAGGAGTTATAAAAATCAAATCGCCATCTACTACTGGAGTTTCAGTTACTCCCCAACGGATATTTTTCCCGTCAAAGTCTTTAAATACATCCTTGTGCCATTTTATTTCGCCATTATGGGCATCCATACATGTTAACACCCCGTGACCTGAATAAATGTAAATCAAATCTCCTGCAATCACGGGTGTGGAACGGGCACCTGGATAGCTTTCGTGAAATTCTTCACCGTAAGGAACCTTCCATTTCAGACCACCAAAAGTTGAAAGTGCATAAATGAATCCGGTGGTTCCTTCCATTCCTGAAAGGTAAATCATCTCGTTGGCAAAAGCAGGCGATGAGTGACCTTCGCCCAGGCTATCAAAGTACCAAATGACTTCGGGGCCGGAAACCGGCCACTGTTTTAAGAGCCCGGTTTCATTATAAACACCATTTCCGTTAGGACCTCTCCACCTGGTGGGCGTTTGGGAAGAAAGTGTTAATCCGGTGAAAATTAGAATAATGAATAGAGAAAAAATCCTTTTATACATCGACTTTCCGTTTTAAATTAATTGCCTAAAAATAAAACCAATAAGTGGAATGTACAATTAAGAGCTGTAATTTATTACATGTCTAAATAGTAATATATGTTTACACTTTGTTAAGAAGTCGTTAACAAAAAATAAATTGAAATATTTTTAACCAGAATGGACGGAAATTTAATTGTCAATTAAAACCTTTGCCTGCCGTTTCCTGTCGTGCTCGTTCAGCATTATTTTGCGAATGCGCATATTTTTTGGTGTTACTTCAAGGTACTCGTCGTTGCGAATGTATTCCATCGCTTCTTCCAGGGAAAATTTAATAGCCGGGGCAATGCTGGTTTTATCGTCGGAACCGGATGCCCGCATGTTGGTGAGTTTTTTCGTGCGGATGATGTTGATTGTCAGATCATCCTGCCGGGTATTTTCGCCAATCACCTGTCCCATGTACACATCCTCACCCGGGTCAACAAAAAAGCGTCCGCGATCCTGCATTTTGTCTATGGAATAGGCGATGGCTGTTCCTGTTTCCAGTGATATAAGCGCCCCATTCCTGTTCACACCTAAAGATCCTTTCCAGGGTTCATAACCTTTAAAACGATGTGCCATAATGGCTTCGCCTTCTGTGGCGGTAAGCATTTGGTTTCGCAACCCGATGATTCCCCGTGCCGGAATGGAAAATTCCAAATGTGCACGATCGCCTTTTACTTCGATGTTCAAGATCTCTCCTTTGCGTTGGGTAACCTGTTCAATCACTTTTCCTGAAAATTCTTCGGGTACCTGAACGGTTAAAAATTCCACGGGCTCATGTTTCACACCATCAATTTCTTTTATAATAACTTTGGGCTGGCCCAGCTGCATTTCGTAGCCTTCACGGCGCATGGTTTCCACTAAAATGGAGAGGTGCAAAATTCCCCTTCCAAAAACCATAAAGGAATCAGCGGAGTTGGTATCTTCAACTCTAAGTGCCAGGTTTTTCTCTGTTTCCTTGTAAAGACGGTCGCGAAGTTGCCTCGACGTGACAAACTTGCCATCTTTCCCGAAAAAGGGTGAATTGTTTGATACAAACAACATACTCATGGTGGGTTCATCAAGCTGAATGGGTTTTAATCCTTCAGGTTCCAAACCATCGGCAACGGTATCACCAATATCGAAACTTTCGAGCCCCAAAACAGCACAAATTTCACCGGAAGGAACCGGCTCTTTTGTTTTTTCCTTGCCCAACCCTTCAAACAAATAAACCTCTCTTGCCAATGTTTTTACAATTCTCCCATCGCGTTTAACCAATGATACAGGCGAACCGGGAATCAACTGCCCACGCGTGACTTTCCCCACAGCAATCCTTCCGGTATAAGAAGAATAATCGAGCGAAGTAATGCGCATCTGCAACGAACCTTCTTTATGTTTTGATGGCGGGATATGTTCTAAAATGACGTCGAGCAGGTAACTGATATCAGTAGTTTCTTCGTTCCAATCTGGTCCCATCCAACCGGCCTTGGCCGAACCGTAAACCGTTGGAAAATCGAGCTGTTCTTCGGTGGCATCGAGACTGTACATCAGGTCGAACACTTTTTCGTGTGCAATGTCGGGGGTGCAGTTGGGTTTGTCCACTTTATTAACCACCACAATGGGCTTCAAACCCAGCTCCAGTGCTTTTTGCAGCACGAAACGGGTTTGTGGCATCGGCCCTTCAAAGGCATCCACAATAAGCAAAACGCCGTCGGCCATGTTGAGTACACGTTCCACCTCTCCGCCAAAGTCGGAGTGACCGGGTGTATCAATAATGTTAATTTTGGTGTCTTTGTAACGAATGGAAACATTTTTCGAAAGAATGGTGATTCCGCGTTCGCGCTCCAAATCGTTGCTGTCGAGAATAAGTTCCCCCATGTCCTGGTTTTCCCTAAACAGTTTTACCTGGTGGAGCATACGGTCAACCAGCGTAGTTTTTCCATGGTCAACGTGAGCAATTATGGCTATATTTCTAATTTCTGTCATTGTTTTCCTGTTTTCTAAAAAGCTGAAAGTTTATTGAAACTTCCTTAATTGCTGAATGTCAAATAAAACAAACAAAATAAAGGCAGGTTCTTTAAATGGCGTGCAAAAGTATAAAAGAATTCGCAGGCAAATCAATACGGATATTTAATTTGCAGATTTTAAAAGAAAAATTAATATCAATAGGGTTAGCATAAATTTATGAATAAGAGTAAATTCTTCGATTCAATTCGAAAAAATTCCCGGTAATTTTTCAATTTCAACCGAAATTTTACCTCTTCAATAATTCAGCCCCGCCAGGAATTAAATAACCTGACGGGGCTGAAAAATATATATCAGATTTTAGCTTCTACAGCTCAAACTTGTAATTTCCGATGTCACTCATTTCCGAAACGCGGATGTATTCGGCACTTGCTTTTACCTGCGATTTGGCAAATGTGATGTAGTTTTTTGCCGAGCGTAGGAACGACTCCTCGCGGTTGGCATCAATCAGTAGTAAATAACTCATAATAATATGGCCGGCCATTTCAACCAGTCGGCGGGCATGAAAATCGAGGAACTCATTGTCATCGGTTGACGTCACTTTTTTCACTGCCTGCTCGTATTCGTCAGTTAAAATAATCAACGACCGTTTCAGGTATTCCAGTTGCGGAGAAATCTTCTGAGCTTCGTAATATCTGATACGATTAAGAAAACCACCGGTTGTTACGCCCCTGATGGCAGCCACAACCTGTAACTGGGTTGTTCCTTCGTAAATGGAAGTAATCCGTGCATCGCGGTAAATGCGCTCCACCGGGTAATCCTTCATAAAGCCCGAACCTCCGTGAATCTGGACTGCATCGTAAGCCAGTTGGTTGCTGTATTCGCTGGACATTCCTTTAACGAGTGGTGTAAAAATATCGGCCAGCCTTTGGTAGTGCTTCATTTCATCGCGTTCTTCTTTTTCCAGCGAACGTTCTTCTGAAATGTGCTGATACGTTTTGTACATATCAACAAACCGGGCTGTTTCATAAAGCAATGTGCGTGAAGCATCCAGCTTGGCCTTCATGGTAGAGAGCATTTCAAAAACTGCCGGGAACCGTATAATCGATTTCCCGAACTGCATACGTTCTTTGGCGTATTCAATTGCTTCGCGGTAGGCAGCTTCACTGATTCCAACCGATTGGGCGGCAATTCCAAGACGGGCACCGTTCATCAGCGCCATCACATATTTTATGAGGCCTAATTTACGGGAACCAACCAATTCAGCCGGAGCATCTTTGAAAACCAGTTCACATGTGGGTGAGCCGATGATGCCCATTTTGTGCTCAATACGTCTAACCTTGACTCCGCCTTGCTTTTTATCGTAAATGAACATAGAAAGTCCGCGTCCATCTTTGGTACCAGGTTCTGAACGTGCCAGAACCAGCGAAATATCGCCGTCGCCGTTGGTAATGAAACGTTTCACCCCGTTCAGCAGCCAGATGTTTTTCGTTTCGTCCCAGGTAGCTTTTAACTGAACAGCCTGCAAGTCGGAACCGGCATCGGGTTCGGTTAAATCCATGGCCATGGTGTCGCCTTTGCAAACGCGGGGAAGATATTTTTCTTTCTGCTCTTCAGAAGCAAATTCGTTTATGGTTTCGGCACAGTCCTGCAACCCCCAAATATTCACAAAACCGGCATCGGCGCGTGAAACAATGTCGGCGGCCATAATGTATGGAACAATCGGGAAATTCAATCCTTCGTATTTATACGGAAGTGACATACCCATTAATCCTGCCTGGTTTAAAGCTTTCAGGTTTTCGCTGGTTCCGGTTGCATAAATCACGTGTCCATCAACAACCTGCGGACCTTCGGCATCAATGCTTTCGGCATTGGGCGCCACGATTTCACCACAAACCTCGCCAACAATTTCAAGCACACGCTCGTAGTTGTCCATTGCATCTTCATGGTCGAGCGGTGCAAACTGAAATTCATCTTTAAACGAAAAATTCCGTTCTTTCAACCGAACGATTTTTTCCATTAACGGATGGTTCAAATGAAATTTTAGTTCGCTGTTATCGGTATAAAAATTTGCCATTTCTTTTAAATTATTTCGTGTTCTTTTTGTAATACTTAATCATTTTGGGAATGATATCGGCAATATCTCCGGTAATCACATAGTCGGCTATGGAATTAATCGGAGCTTCAGGATCGGTGTTGATAGCTATAATCTGGGCCGATTGTTCCATACCTGCACGGTGTTGTATCTGCCCAGAAATTCCGCAGGCAATGTACAATTTCGGTCGAACAGTTAAGCCTGTCTGACCAATTTGCCTTTCATGCTCCACATATCCGGCATCAATTGCCGCACGCGATGCACCCACTTCGCCTCCCAAAACTTCGGCCAAATCGTATAATAACCTAAAATTCTCTTTTGAACCCACACCGTAACCACCAGCCACAATTATGGGCGAACCTTTAATGTTCAATTTGCTTTTTTCCATGTGCCGCTCAATGATTTCCACAACAAAATCGGAATCGCTGACATATTTCGACACATCGAGGTTGACCACTTTCCCTTTATATTTCGGATCAAGAATTTCTTTTTTCATCACCCCTTCGCGAACGGTTGCCATTTGTGGGCGGCAATCGGGATTAATAATGGTGGCAATGATATTTCCGCCAAAAGCCGGGCGAATCTGGTACAACAAGTTTTCGTATTTCTTATCCGCTTTTTTATCGAAATGATCGCCTATTTCAAGGCTTGTACAATCGGCAGTTAAACCGCTGTGTAAAGCTGAAGATACCCGCGGTCCGAGATCGCGGCCGATGGAAGAAGCCCCCATCAAGGCAATTTGCGGTTGTTCTTCTTTAAATAAATTTACAACGATGGAAGTATGCGGCAGTGTTTGATAGGGATACAACCTCTTATCATCGGCAAGGTACAACGCATCAACACCGTATGGGATGACCTGTTTGGCAACTCCTTCGAGTTTATGCCCAACGGCAATAGCTTCCAAATCGCATTTGAGCTGGTTTGCCAGGGATCTGCCTTTGGTCAGCAGTTCAAGGCTCACTTCAGCCACATGGCCGTCTTCAATTTCACAATAAACAAATACGTTATTCATTTTTTAATCTATTTCAAAGTAAAACTAACCGATGGTATGACTTTTAATCAACTCAATCATCATATTTTCAATTTCGACATCAACTCCAGAAATCACTTTCGAATCTTTTGCCTGAAGTACCACATTTTCAATGGATTTAACCTTGGTTGGCGAACCGTTTAATCCAAGTTGCGTTGTATCGGATTCAATTTCGTTTACTGTCCACTCGGGAATGTTCAAATCCGGTCTTTCATTGTAAAGCGTGGTATAATCCTCATTTTCTTTCTGGAGTTCGGTAACCGTTTTTGCCCGTTTGTATCTCATAAGCAACTTTGCGTTTCTTACCCTGCATTCGGGCGCAGTACCATTAACTGTAATAACAAGTGGCAACTTGCATTTCACCGTTTCCACTCCCCTGTCAAGGCGGCGTTTCAGCAGTATGGTATCGTTTTTCAACTCCTTTACCTCTTCCACATAAGTGACCTGGAGTAACCCCAATTTTTCGGCAACCTGTGGGCCAACCTGGGCAGTGTCTCCGTCAATAGCCTGGCGTCCCGCAATAATAAGATCAATTTTACCCATTTTTTTCAGGGCCTGGCCGATTGCATATGATGTAGCCAGCGTATCCGATCCGGCAAAAGCCCTGTCGGTAAGCAACACACCGCCATCTGCTCCACGGAATAATCCTTCGCGAATAATTTCAGCAGCGCGTCCCGGTCCCATGGTCAGTATTTTTACTGTTGTTTCCGGAAACTGGTCTTTTATACGCAAAGCTTGTTCCAGGGCATTTAAATCTTCCGGATTAAAAATGGCAGGAAGAACAGCCCTGTTCACTGTCCCGTCAGCTTTCATTGCATCTTTACCAACATTCCTCGTATCAGGTACTTGTTTGGCCAAAACAATAATCTTGTAAGCTTTCATCTATTAAATATGATTTATTTAGTTTCTTTTCACTGTATGCGAAAAACACAATTTACCAACTTTCTTATGAAAAAGGCACCAAATATAAATATTGAAGCCAAAGAAATCAAATTATTCTTTAATTTGTAAGAAAATCAAGCACATTGCTTCCACCACCTGATTTTCCCGTTCGATACAATTCTGTATATCCGCATTTTGTGCAGGAAACTGCTGTAAAACTACGATTCTGGATATTAAAGTAGCGTGTAAATCCAGCGCCTGTTGTTCTGATATTGTCAGCTTCTGCTTTTCTGTTGCCACATTTTGGGCATGTATAAGTTTGCTTCATCATTTTTTATTTGGTTTTTAATCTGTTTGCTTCTTTTAATGCATTGTGGATGATCCATTCCAGTTGCCCGTTAATACTTCTGAAATCGTCGGCAGCCCATTTTTCAATGGCTTTCATAATTTCCGGGTCAATCCGCAATACAAATGTTTTTTTCTTTGTCATTTAATTCAACCTCACTTTTCATTTTTTCAGTCAGCGGTTGACTATACCATATTCCCAAAAAGTCAGCCGATGAGTGAAGATACAACTTACTGATAAAGTGTTCCGGTGTTAACAACAGGGGTAACATCTTTATCGCCACACAGCACTACCATTAAATTACTCACCATAGTGGCTTTTTTATCGTCATCGAAGTCAATAATTTCTTTTTTGCTCAGTTCGTCGAGCGCCATTTCCACCATGCTCACAGCACCTTCCACAATTTTGAACCGGGCTGCCACAATAGCGGTTGCCTGCTGGCGTTTCAGCATGGCCTGGGCAATTTCCTGGGCATAAGCAATGTAGTTGATTCGTGCCTCTATGACGTGAATTCCGGCAATTTCCAGTCGCTCTTTAATTTCAGCTTCCAGTTTATCATTAACTTCTTCGGTACTTTCCCTGAGGGTAAGTTCAGCTTCTTCGTCTTCAAAATTATCGTAAGGATACATGCCAGCCAGCTTCCGTAAGGCAGCCTCGCTTTGAACCACGACAAAATGTTCATATTCATCAACTCCAAAAGCAGCTTTATACGTATTTTCCACTTTCCAAACCAACACTACGCCAATCATAATCGGGTTCCCAAGTTTATCGTTCACCTTAATGGGGTCGCTGTCGAAGTTCCGGGCACGCAAAGAAATCTTTTTTCGTACAAAAAACGGATTCACCCAGTAAAAGCCATTGGTTTTAATGGTTCCCTTGTAAGCGCCAAACAAAACCATTACGCAACTCTGATTTGGATCGACCACCGTAAAACCAGGAGCAATCAAAAAAAACAATGCAGTTAAAACAACAGAAGGAACAACCATTCCGCGCATAAAACCAAAAACGATGAGCACCAAAAGAATCAATTCGATAAAAACGAACAGGTACCCTGATAATCCTGTATAATCTTTTTCCATGACATTAAATTTAAATTAAAATGATATTAAAATAATATCACAAATATAAAAAAACTTTTAACACTGCAACAGCGTTTTAATAATTTTTTTGCACAAAAAAAGGCGCCTCTTCAGACGCCTCCAATTTTACTTTGAAACTACGTTAATTTAAAATCATTTCAGTATGCCCAGTTGCTTTTGTTTCCATAACATTATAGGCACTTGCATAATCCAATATTTTTCGGATTGCTAGTGCAGAAGGATTAAAACCTGCACTTTTCATTTCTTCAGAACTTTTGCCAGTTTTTTTTTCGGAAAGCTCCGAAACATGAACCGAGCTACAATTAAACTTTTTTAAAAAAAATAAGGTAGAATTTTTCATCATAGGCATTCTTAATAAATTATTTACAAAAGAACGCCCCTTACCTCACAGTTATTGTGTTAACAAAAGTTAAATGCGGGTAAGTTCCAGTTTTTTCTCTTTTATGAGCTTTCGCAAGTTGATTAACGCGTAACGCATCCGGCCCAAAGCGGTGTTAATACTCACATCTGTCTGTTCCGCAATTTCCTTAAAACTGAGTCCCATATAATGACGCATATAAATAACCTGCTGCTGATCTTCCGGAAGTTCTTTAATGAGTTCTTTCACTTCACTCAAAATCTGGTTATGCACCATTTCATCTTCAATGGTAAAATCAGAAAACTTCTGTGAGTTGAAAATATCTATGTCGAGACTGTCGTTGGAAACAGTCCCCTGCAATTTTTCCTTCCTGAAATGATCGATAATCAGGTTGTGGGAAATCCGCAAAACCCAGGAAACGAATTTTCCGTTTTCCACGTATTTTCCTCTTTTAAGGGAGCGAATAACCTTAATAAATGTTTCCTGGAAGATATCTTCTGCCAGTTCCTGATTTTTTACAATCAGCAAAATGTAAGAGTACACCCTGCTTTTGTGACGATGAATTAAAATTTCCAGTGAATTTTGATCGCCTTCGATAAAACGTTGAACGAGCTCATTGTCGTTCAGTGCATTTGTCCTGAACATTACCTTCTATTTAATTGTAAACAAAAAGTAAATTTTTTCGATAGGCGTTTATTTTAGATTGAAGTAAAACTATTTATTTAATTTTGCAGGGGTAAAAATGAAACATTTTACGGAAATAAACAAGTTTTTTGAAAAAATTATACGAATTCCAAATAGGCCATGCCTCAAAATAAAGCAAAAAAATTTATAGAAATACAACACGCAAGGGTTCACAACCTGAAAAACATTAGCCTTAAAATACCTCTGAATCATTTCATTGTGGTTACCGGAGTATCCGGTTCAGGGAAGTCTTCACTGGCTTTTGACACCCTGTTTGCCGAAGGCCAGCGGCGTTATGTTGAAAGTCTTTCTTCGTATGCCCGGCAGTTTTTGGGCCGGATAAACAAGCCCGAAGTGGATTTTATCAAAGGAATTCCGCCGGCCATTGCCATCGAACAAAAGGTAAATACACGCAATCCGCGGTCAACTGTTGGTACCTCAACTGAAATTTACGACTACCTGAAATTGCTTTTTGCCCGGGTTGGAAAAACCATTTCGCCGGTTTCGGGAATGGAAGTGGCCAGAAATACAGTAACCGATGTAGTGGATTTTCTGCTTTCCTTTCCTGAAAACACAAAAACAATGATTCTTTCACCTCTAAAACCAAAAAACGGCAGAACGCTCCTACAGGAAGCGGAATTACTGATGCAGCAGGGATTTTCAAGGCTTGAACAGAATAACGAAGTAAAACGTATTGACGAATTGCTTAAAGCCGGAGAAAAAAATTTCTGCAATGGAAATTGTCATATCATCATCGATCGCGTGGTCGTTCAACCTGATGAGGATACCCAAAGCCGGATGGCCGATTCGGTGCAAACTGCTTTTTTTGAAGGACATGGAGAATGCGTTGTTAAAGTATATAATGGAGCTGAAACCATTGTACAATACTTTTCCAACCGGTTTGAAGCCGATGGAATTGAGTTTGAGGAACCCACCGTTCATACGTTCAGTTTTAACAATCCGGTGGGTGCCTGCCCAACCTGCGAAGGTTACGGAAAAGTTATCGGCATTGACGAAGACCTGGTTATTCCAAACAAATCGCTATCCATTTATCAGGATGCCATTGTGTGCTGGCGCGGTGAAAAAATGAGCAAATGGAAAGACCACCTCATTTACTCTGCCGACCAGTTTGGCTTTCCCATTCACAAACCTTTTTACCAACTTTCGGCAGAACAAAAAGAATTGCTTTGGACCGGAAACAGTTATTTCAAAGGACTGAACCGCTTTTTTAAGTACCTGGAAGAAAAAAGTTATAAAATTCAGTACCGGGTCATGCTTTCACGCTACCGGGGAAAAACCATCTGTCCCGATTGCAAAGGAACCCGTTTGAAAAAAGAAGCCGGCTATGTGAAGGTGGCCAATAAATCAATTCAGGAGCTGGTTTTAATGCCGGTATCAGAACTGAAAACATTTTTTGAGGAGTTGCAACTAAACGAGCACGACCTGTCCATTTCCAAACGTATTCTTATCGAAATAAAAAACCGACTGATTTTTTTGTGTGATGTGGGTTTGGGTTACCTCACACTCAACCGGCTGTCTTCTTCACTCTCGGGCGGAGAATCGCAGCGGATAAATCTGGCTACTTCGCTGGGAAGCAGCCTGGTAGGTTCGCTTTACATTTTGGATGAACCCAGCATTGGGCTGCATTCGCGCGATACACAGCGGCTTATTAGAGTATTAAAAAGGTTGCAAAAAATAGGAAACACCGTTTTTGTGGTTGAACACGATGAGGAAATCATCCGGGCAGCCGACCAGGTTATCGACATCGGGCCGCTTGCCGGACAACATGGTGGCGAGGTAGTTTTCCAGGGAACTCATGAAGAACTGGAAAAGAAACCGGAAAGCCTTACGACAAAATACCTTTCAGGAATTGAAAAAATTGAAGTTCCCAATCAGCGGCGCAAATGGAGTAATTTCGTTGAAATTCTCGGTGCCCGCGAAAATAACCTGAAAAACCTAAGCATAAAATTCCCGCTCAATACGCTAACTGTGGTTACCGGTGTGAGCGGTTCAGGCAAATCGTCGCTGGTGTCAAAAATTCTTTTCCCGGCATTGAATAAAATATTGGGTGGTTACGGCGAACGCACCGGACATCACGATGCGGTTAAAGGAGATTACAAAATGATTTCGGCAATTGAGTTTATCGACCAGAATCCCATCGGAAAATCGTCGCGTTCAAACCCGGTAACCTATTTAAAAGCTTACGACGAAATCAGGAAATTATATTCCGAGCAACAAGCTGCAAAAATTCAGGGATTTAAACCTTCGCACTTTTCTTTTAATGTGGATGGCGGACGTTGTGACGAATGCCAGGGCGAAGGAACAATTAAAGTAGAGATGCAGTTTCTGGCCGATGTTTTCCTGGTTTGCGAAAGCTGCGGCGGAAAGCGTTTTAAGGAAGACATTCTGGATGTTCAATACAAAGAAAAAAACATCGACGATATTTTGAACCTGACGGTGAACGAAGCCGTAGAACTGTTTTCGTCCGGAAAATCATCTACCGAAAAAAAAATTGTAAAACGCCTTCGTCCGTTGCAGGATGTGGGATTGGGCTACATCAAACTGGGTCAGTCGTCGAGCACGCTTTCCGGCGGCGAAAGCCAGCGCGTAAAACTCGCTTCGTTCCTGGCGCAGGAAAAGGATTCCCCTACCCTTTTCATTTTTGATGAACCCACCACCGGACTTCATTTTCATGACATAAAAAAACTGCTCGATTCGTTCAACGCGCTTATCTCACGGGGCCACTCCATCATAATTATTGAACACAACCTGGAAATCATTAAATCAGCCGACTGGGTTATAGATTTAGGACCCGAAGGTGGAGATAAAGGTGGCGAATTGGTTTTTGCAGGCACACCGGAAGATTTGGTGAAGCAAGAAAAATCATTCACCGGCATTGCATTG
>JAZBNQ010000077.1:0-8178 GCA_036350775.1 Mariniphaga sp. | reverse complement strand
TCATATTCACTTGTAACAACCAATTGTTTTTTGTTTTCAAATCTTAAATATAAATTGTTGATTTTTACAACCTTTTTGTCAAATAAAGAATATAAATCAGATGTTGTCATAATTCATTTTTCCATCAAATTTAATCTATAACAAAATGATTAGCAAGTAAAAAACCCAATTCAATAAAATTTATTCAGTTATGATAGCTTTAACTCTTGGGAACAGTTTTTTTTAAAGTTCTCATAAAGTTGAGTCAAATCCAAAAAACCTGATTCTTCTGATAAGCTAAATCAAAATTCACTTCACCGCAAATTTCATCATTTCATTAAATTTCTTATGAAATCAACTTTCCACAGCCCTTAACTTTTGTTTGATTTTTCAAGTATCACTAGGAAACACCAGTTTAAAATTCACAAACGTTTGTTTCCGCTCTGCCAACCCCGTTTTGCAGAATCTACTGGATGTGGAAACCGGATTTTACCCTCCATGAGATTCGCCGGATTCATAAAAAATGAACGGCTGGTATGTGCCTGAAAAAAACCACGTGTGGTTTTTTTCCGAATCACGCGTGGTTTGAGAATGAGGCTTTTGTTTCTGATTTTTACTGGATAATACCAACAGTTTTTATGAATGGATATCACTCTTTCCAAAACACATAAATTACCGAACTGCATTTGCTTTTGTTCAACAGGCTTTTCAACCATGAAATTTTTCCATGTAATAATCCATTGAATAATGCCATTCTCGATTTTTTATATTTTTCGCTCAACAGCGAAACATAAAAGGAATCGAACGGCATAGGGTGTATTGAGAGGAGCCGGAAGCAATATTTTTCACCAAACTGTTTCATTTGCTCAGGGCTAAAATGCCACAAATGCCGGGGCACATCCCAGGCTGCCCAGAATTTTTTGTAGTAACGGGCATCGTATGAGATATGATTGGGTAATGCAATAATCAACTTTCCTTCCGGTTTTAACAGCCGTAAAAAAGCTTTCATGTTTTCATCCAGCAAATGAATGTGTTCCAGCACGTGCCAAAGGGTAATCGCATCGAAACTTTCTTTTTCAAACTGAAAAAGTTGCTCTGGTTCGTCCATTTTCAGTGCGAATTCCTTTTGGGTAAAAGCCCGTGCCTCGCTACTTTTTTCGGTGCCTGAAACCTGCCAGCCGTGAGTTTTCATCTCGTTCAGAAAAAATCCGGTACCCGTTCCCACATCCAAAATTCTGCCGGTTTTCAGTCCGGTAGCTTTTTCAACCAGCTTGCGTTTGCGGCCAAGCATATAGTTGCGCACCTGGTGGTAAACAGCATTTACCAGGCCTTTTGAGGTATTGGAATGGGAAATGTATTCTTCGCTTTGGTAATATCGTCCACTATTTTTTTCGTCTTCGGCATTGGCAGTGAATTTGAATCCGCAACCGGAACACTCTCTGATTTCAAACTGTTCGCCGGAAACAAAAAAGTCGGTGCAGCTTATAAAGGTGTTAAACTGTTTGCTACCACAAATCGGGCATTGCTGAATTTTAAAAACTGCCATTTCGAGAATTTTGCCGCAAGGTAAGGGTTTTAATTTTTCTCAGTATTTGTTCCCCGCAGATTTTCACGATTTTCGCAAAAATGATTTACAGAACCAGGTTTATTTTATCCTGAACCGTGCCGTTACCTGGTACGAAATGGTAATGTTTTGCACCTCTTCAACCGTTTCGTAAGCAGCATCAGCAGCCATCATCCGATTTTTTGCCATGAACGGACGGGAATATCCATCGTTCATTTCGGTAATGGAAAGCACTTCGCCCAATTCTTCGCCCAGGCTTTCAACCAAATAGGCAGCTTTTTCGCGGGCATCTTTCAGCGCATCAGTTTTTATCTGTTTTCGTAAAGTTTCCAAATCGGAATGGCTCATCTGTCCAACATTCAGGGAACGAATTCCTTTAGCATCCACCAGGGAGGAGAGCTGGTTTACTTTTGAAAAATCGGTAATTTTCACTTCCAGTTGTTTGCTAAACAGAAACTCTTTTCCCTGTTGCCGCCAGTAGTTGCCCATTCCTCGCACCCGGATATCTTCTTTTTCAATACCTGCTTTGCGCAAACTTTTAATCAGACCGTCTTCAATTTTAGCCAGTGGAACTTTCGTTTTATAATCTTCGGGTTCTTTGTTTTTCTGAAATTCTTCTTCAAAATACTCCTGAATGGCAATTGAAAGTATCATTTCGTCGGGTTGCACTTCCATTTCAGCATTTCCGCGCACTTCAACAAACCTCACTTCTTCGTTGTTTTGAGCCGAAAGTGAAAAAGTTAAAAACAGGGTAATGATAAAAATTAAACTTCTCATGGTAATTTTATTTAAATTGAAAACAGCTGTCAAAAAAGATACCACTTTTCTGACAGCTGTTCTTTAATCGAGAATCTGACTAATTCCTTCTTTTAAACTGAAAAGCAAAACCTATTAAAGTATAAGCATAGCATCGCCGTAAGTACCAAAGCGATAATCGTTTTTCAGACCTACCTGATAGGCTTCCATTACAAAATCGTATCCTCCAAAAGCGGCTACCATCATAAGCAATGTTGAATAAGGCAAATGGAAATTGGTAACCATGCGGTTGGCCACGCTAAATTCATAAGGCGGGAAAATAAATTTATTTGTCCAGCCTTCGAATGGTTTCACAAAACCCTGGGTTGAAACAGAACTTTCAAGTGTACGCATTACAGTAGTACCTACGGCACAAACATTTTTACGTTGCATTTTGGCATCGTTTACTTTTGAGCAGGCTTCCTCCCTAATCCAGATTTGTTCTGAGTCCATTTTATGTTTTGTCAGGTCTTCTACGTCAACACTTCGGAAATTACCCAATCCAACATGCAGGGTAACATAAGCGAATTCAGCTCCTTTAATTTCAAGCCTTTTCATTAATTCGCGGCTAAAATGCAGACCGGCCGTTGGGGCAGCAACAGCCCCTTCGTGTTTGGCAAAAATAGTCTGGTAACGGTCTTTGTCTTCAGGCACTACGGCACGGTTAATGAACTTTGGAAGGGGAGTTTCGCCAAGATTATACAATGTTTTTTTGAATTCATCGTAAGGTCCGTCGAATAAAAACCGAAGGGTGCGGCCACGGGAAGTAGTGTTATCAATTACTTCAGCAACCAGGTTGTCGTCTTCACCAAAATACAATTTATTTCCAATACGTATTTTTCTGGCCGGATCAACCAGAACATCCCAAAGTCTCATTTCGCGGTTTAGTTCCCGAAGCAGGAAAACTTCAATTTCGGCACCGGTTTTTTCTTTGTTCCCGTATAACCTGGCTGGAAAAACTTTGGTGTCATTAAAAACAAATACATCGCCATCGTTAAAATAGTCAACAATGTCTTTAAACATTTTATGTTCGATGGTCCGTTTTGCCCTGTTCAATACCATCATTTTTGATTCGTCCCTGTTGTATGCCGGGTGCAGTGCAATTCTTTTTTCATCTAAATCGTACTTGAATTTTGATAACTTCATGGGCTGCTTTTTATTTTTTTAATACTTTTTTATAAATAACGTGTAATATTCTTTTTCTCACTTCTTTTTCAGGGAATCTTAATTTAAGAGTTCCGTTTTACGCATCATTCCTTAATTAGTTACAAACGATGCACTATTTTTCATGAAATAATCTACAGATATGGCATTTTCAACCCTGAATTCTCCAATTCGGGTTCGCCGCAATGCAGTAAGGTAGGCGCCACACTGCAACTCCTCCCCTATATCACGTGCCAGTGCTCTTATGTATGTTCCTTTGCTGCAAATCACCTTAATTGTTATAAAAGGAAAATCAATTGATTCGGTAACAATTTTTTTAATAACAATTCTTTTGGGTTGAAGTTTTAAATCTTCACCATTTCGTGCATAGTCGAATGCCCGTTTCCCTTTCACCTTTACTGCAGAAAAAACAGGTGGAACCTGATTGGTTTCACCTAAAAATTTCTTCAGCGCCGAATCAACCAGCTCCTTAGTAACATGGCTAATGTCAAAGGAACTGTCTTCATGCGTTTCCATATCGAATGACGGAGTTGTTGCCCCCAGTTTGATGGTAGCCATGTACTCCTTTTCCCTTTCCTGAAATGACTCGATTAGTTTGGTTGATTTACCGGTACAAAGAATCATTAAACCTGTTGCCAGCGGATCGAGTGTCCCGGCATGACCGACTTTTAATTTTTTAATTCCCATTTCCCGGCAAAGTGTATTTCGAACCCGCTGAACCAAATCAAACGAAGTCCATTCAAGGTCTTTATCGAACAGCAAAACCTCACCTCCTAAAAAATCGTACGTTTTTTTCAGGCCAGACATTCACAAACATTTAATTTACAGTATTTTAACGAATCGAAAATTCAGGCTGCAAAGATAGCAATTAACCCGACAATCAGGCAGTAAACAGCAAAATAAATGAGTTTTCCCCTTTTTACAACCCTAATCATTAACGAACAAGCCATCAAACCTGAAATAAAAGCAGCCAAAAATCCGACAAGAAGCGGAAACGTGCCAATGGTTGATTCTTCAGAGAAATCTCCCCCTAAAATATCGAGAAAAGCGGCACCCAAAATTGGAACTAGCACCATAAGAAAGGAAAACCGGGCCACTTCATCTTTTTTTGTCCCGATCAACAAACCGGTTGCAATAGTTGCACCACTGCGCGAAATGCCCGGCATTACTGCCAAAGCCTGGGCAGCGCCAATTATCATTGCTTTACCCCAGGTAATTTGCATTTCTCTTTTTTTTACGAAATGGGCAAATGTGAGCAATCCGGCAGTTATAAGTAACATACTGCCAACCAGTATTAGATTTCCTGTAAATAACTGTTCAATTTGCTCGGCAAAAAAAAGCCCCAGCACAAATACCGGAATTGCGGAAAAGAGTAGTTTAAAAATGTATCGTGTAGATTCGTTCCATTGAAAGGCGAACAAATCGGCGAGTAGTTTTACAATGTCTTTCCTGAAAACCACAATTGTGCTTAACACTGTTGCAACATGCACTGTAACTGCAAAAAGCAAATTATTCCCGGTTTTTACCCCTAATACAGCGTGGCCAATTTCAAGATGCCCACTGGAACTAACAGGTAAAAACTCAGTAAGACCCTGCAAAAGCCCGAGGATTAGTGCCTGAATTTCATTCATGCTAAAATATTATTAAGCGTCCTTTTTAGGTTTTTTCAGGATGGCGTAAATTTCGAAGATAAAACCAAAAAGCAGAAGAAGTGGTGCTAAAGTAATTCGCCTGAAACTAAAAATATCGGGATTAAATACATTGGGATCATCGCTGCCTCCTCCAATCATTAATATGAAACCCAGAACAATAATACCGAACCCAATAGCCATCAGCCGGTAGTTTTCTTTACCTAAAGCGAACCCGGCTTCACCAGCAGATTTATCTTTTGTTATTGCTTTCTTTTTCATATTTGGTAAAGATAGTTAATAAAATAATTTGTCAAATTTCAATTTTAGGAATTTGTTAACACCCAGCCAGATTCTTCTTAATCAGGATAATATCCTCTAATAATTCCTCTTTTTGAATCTTTTACAAAGAGCAACACTTCGTCGCGTTCCTGGGTGGCGGGCATTTCGGCTTCGATGATTTCAACAGCCTGCGCGTTGTTCAGTCCTTTTTGATATATGTAACGGTAAATGTCCTGAATTTCCCTGATTTTTTCATTGGAGTAATTCCTGCGCCGCAGTCCGATAGAATTGATTCCCACATACGAAAGTGGCTCACGGCCAGCCTTAATGAAAGGCGGCACATCTTTACGCACCAAAGATCCACCGGCAATCATTACATGCGAACCGATACGGCAAAACTGATGTATTCCGGTCATTCCCGAAATAATGGCCCAGTCGTCAACAACCACTTCCCCGGCAAGTTGGGTATTGTTCCCCAAAATAACGGCGTTGCCAACCTTGCAGTCGTGGGCAATATGTACATAGGCCATAATCAGGTTGTTGTTTCCCACAACGGTTTTGCCTTTTGATGCTGTGCCGCGGTTAACGGTCACATACTCCCGTAAGGTGTTATTGTCGCCAATTTCAACGGTTGAGTATTCGCCCCTGAATTTAAGATCCTGCGGAATGGCGCCAATAACTGCTCCGGGAAATATTTTACAGTTTTTACCAATTCGGGTACCTGCCAAAATGGTAACGCTTGAACCAATATGGGTTCCTTCACCAATTTCGACATCCCGATCTATTGATACAAAAGGTTCTATTACAACATTTTCAGCAACTTTCGCATCGGGATGAACATAAGCCAGTGGTTGTTTCATAATCTATATTGAATCTTGATTAATTTTCTGTTTGTTTTACAATCTGAGCCATAAATTCGCCTTCAGCAACAATTTTACTGCCCACATATGTAACCCCCTTCATTGTGGCAATGCCTCTTCTGATTGGAGAAGTTAATGTAATTTTAAAAATAAGTGTGTCTCCGGGTACCACCTTTTTGCGAAACTTTACATTGTCAACCCTAATGAAATAGGTTGAATATTTTCCTTCAAGTTTGCAAAGCACAAGCAACCCGCCGGTTTGAGCCATAGCTTCAATAAGCAATACTCCGGGCATAACAGGTTCATCCGGGAAATGTCCCTGGAAAAATGGTTCGTTATGCGTAACGTTTTTTATCCCAATTACTTCCGAGTCGGTAAAAGACAAAATTTTATCCACCATCAAAAACGGGTACCGGTGGGGTAAATATTCCTTAATTTGAACAGTGTCGAGCAAGGGGATGGCATCCGGATCATATTCCGGTGCTCCGGACTGGGTTTTTCTCCAGGCATCTTTAAGTGCCTGGGCAAAAATAGTGTTGGGCCTGTGCCCAGGTTTTGAAGCGATAATTCGGCCTTTGATACGTTTACCGCAAAGTGCCAGGTCCCCAATAACATCGAGCAGTTTGTGACGTGCACACTCGTTGTCGAAATGCAATTCAAGGTTATTTAGAATTCCCTGGGGTTTTACTTCCACACGGTCGTGGTGAAACAATTCAGCCAGACGGTCGAGTTCTTCCTGGGTCACCTCCTTATCAATTATTACAATGGCATTATTTAATTCGCCACCTTTTATCAGGTTGTTATTCAGCAAAAATTCCAATTCATGCAAAAATACAAAGGTTCGGCAATTTGCTATTTCAGTTTTAAAGTCGCTGATTGATTCGAGCGTAGCATATTGATTGTTAAGCACCCTTGATTTAAATGAAATGGTAAGGTTCAGCCGGTAATCATCATCAGGAAGGGCAACAATATGCGAATCTGATTTTTCGTCGTAAATTTCTATTTTTTCGCGGATTTCAAAATATTCCCGCTCTTCTTTCTGTTCAACTACACCTGCTTTTTCTATGGCTTCCACAAAGTACCGTGAACTGCCATCCATTATTGGTGCTTCCTCATTATTCACCTCAATCAGTACATTGTCAAGGTCCATGCCAACGAGTGCAGCAAGTGCATGCTCAATGGTTCCAATGCGCACTCCATCTTTTTCAAGCAATGTCCCCCTTGAAGTATCTACAACCAGATCAACATCAGCGTCTATAATGGGTTGGCTTTCCAAATCGACTCGCTTGAATTTAAATCCGTGATTTTCGGGTGCAGGCAAAAAATTCATGGTCACATTCACACCTGTATGCAACCCTTTGCCTTCAATTTTAAATGAATTGGCTAATGTTTTTTGTTTTACCACCATTCCTGAAATTTACTTTGAACCGGCATCTTTTGCCTGTTTCAAGGATTCAACATCTTTTTGAAGCTGTATTAGTTCTTCACGGAGCTTAGGCAAGTTCCGGATAATGGTATATGTTTTTATTGCTTCTCTATAATTTACTGCCGGTGATGACAGTACTATTTCGTTGTCTTTAATGGATTTACTAACACCCGACTGTGCGCCAATCTGAACATTGTTACCAATGGTAAGGTGACCGGCAAGCCCAACCTGTCCGGCAAATTTGCAGTTTTTCCCTACTTTGGTTGTGCCTGCCATACCGGTTTGACCGGCAATTACGGTATTTTCTCCAATTTCGCAATTATGGGCAATCTGCACCAGGTTGTCAATTTTGGCGCCTTTTCTGATAATGGTGGAACCAAAAGTTCCGCAGTCGATAGCCGTGTTGGCACCAATTTCAACATTATCTTCCAAAATTACATTTCCAATTTGCGGAATTTTTTTGTACGTACCATCTTCCTG
>JAZBNQ010000076.1:0-7221 GCA_036350775.1 Mariniphaga sp. | reverse complement strand
GATTCCCGTGCAAGGATAAGTATTTTTCGGGCCACATCAACACCATTTAAATCCATACGCGGATCAGGCTCTGAATAGCCTTGTTCCTTTGCCATTCGTATGGTTTTGCTTAAAGGAATTTCTGCGGAAATAGTATTGAAAATAAAATTCAGTGTTCCGGATAGAACGGCTTCAATTTTTAAAATACGGTCGCCTGAATTCACCAGATCATTAAGCGTGTTAATTATTGGCAATCCCGCTCCCACATTGGTTTCGAATAAAAATTTAACACCTTTTTGTTTGGCCATGTTTTTCAACCCGATATAATTTTCGTAGGCCGAAGATGCTGCCACTTTGTTGGCAGTAACCACCGAGATGTTGGAACTCAGAATTTCTTTATAAAAATCTGAAACCTCTTCAGAAGCGGTGCAATCCACAAACACAGAATTATAAATATTCATGTCCTTCATTTCGTCCACAAATCCCTGCAGGCTCGATTTTTTATCCGAATTTTCCAGCATTTCCTTAAAAATATCCATTTCGATTCCCTCGCGCAGAAAAACCATTTTTTTGGAATTGGCCACGCCGGTCAGTTTCATTTTAAGGTGTTTTTCATCAAGTAGTTTTTGCTGCTGTTTTTGCAGTTGCTGCAGCAAATTACTTCCCACGGTGCCTACGCCCATAAGGAATACATTCAGTTCCACATTTTCTGAAAGGAAGAACGATTCGTGCACCACGTTCAGGGTTTTGCGCAGTTCTGAAGTTTTTACCACCCACGAAATATTCAGCTCCGAAGCACCCTGTGCAATGGCGATGATGTTGATCCCGTTTTTTCCGATTGTGGAAAAAAGTTTTCCGGCAATGCCCGTCGTATGTTTCATGTTCTCACCCACAATAGCCACAACCGATAATTCTCTTTCGATATCTATTTTACTAACCTGCCCGGTTTCGATCTCTTTTTCAAATTCGGAACGGATGGCGCTTTCAGCCAGTTCAACCGCATGCTCATCAATGGCTACACTAATGGAATTTTCTGAAGAGGCCTGCGAAATCAGAATCACATTTACACTTACGCTGGCCAATGCGGTAAACAAACGCATGGATATCCCTGTAACACCTACCATACCAATGCCTTGCAAAGTAACCAACGAAATGCCGGAAATAGAAGAGATTCCTTTAATTGGCCGTTCTTTTGGAGTTTTGGCACTGCTTAAAATAAGGGTTCCTTCATTTTCAGGTTTGAAGGTGTTTTTAATTCGAATGGGAATTCCATTCTGGTAAACCGGTAAAATAGTTGGCGGATAAATGACTTTGGCGCCGAAGTGCGAAAGTTCCATCGCTTCGGAGTAAGTAAGTTCAGGAATAGTATATGCTTTGCTTATAACACGCGGATCGGCAGTCATAAATCCATCAACGTCGGTCCATATTTCCAGTGAATCCACTTCGAGGGCAGCGGCCAAAATTGCTGCGGTATAATCAGAACCACCGCGGCCAAGGGTTGTAAACTCGCCTTTAATATTTTTGGCAATAAAGCCCGGCATTACAGCAATTCCTGAAAAATCAGCAAATTCCTCCTTAATTTTCTGGTTGGTAATTCCGAAATCAACACGTGCTTTTCCAAAATTGCTGTCGGTTTGAATCAATTCAGCGGAATCTTTTCGCACAGCGCCGGGAATAAATTGTGCAACCAGGTGCGACGAAATACGTTCGCCAATGCCGGCAATCCGGTCGAGGGTTTTCGCAGTTAATTCGCCTACCAGTGTAATTCCGGTAAGAATCTGCTCCAGTTCATCCAGCAACTCTTCGGCAATGTATACCATAGCGCCACTTCCATTAAAAAGTTCATCGATGGTTTGCTTGTGCCGGTTTTTAATTTCTGCCAGCAAAGGATGGAAATCGCCCGTGCCGGCTGAAGCTATTCTTGCAGCACTCAGGATAAGATCGGTTACACCGCCAAGCGCAGAAACCACAACAATGGTGTCTTCTTTTTGCTGCAAAACAATTTCCTTTACCTTTCTGATATTGGCAGCCGAGCCTACTGAAGTTCCACCAAACTTTAAAACCTTCATTTCATTTCACTTTAAAATAAAAAAAACCGGATGAAACGACAGAATCGGATCATCCGGCAATATCTGTCAACATATTTTTATTAAGCTGTTGTTGTTATTTTTCCTGAAATAGCTTCCAAAATTTTTGTCTCCAGTTCGTTGGCCAGTTCCGGATTATCGAGAATCAGGTTGCGCACTGTTTCGCGCCCCTGGCCAAGTTTTGTATCGCCATAACTGAACCACGAACCGCTTTTTTTGATAATATTAAATTGTACGCCCAAATCTATAATTTCACCCGATTTGGAAATGCCTTCGCCATAAAGAATATCGAACTCGGCCTTGCGGAATGGCGGTGCCACTTTGTTTTTAACCACTTTCACCCGCACATTGTTCCCCATCGCTTCATCGCCGTCTTTAATCTGGCCAATGCGGCGAATATCCAAACGCACCGATGCATAAAACTTTAAAGCGTTTCCACCTGTGGTGGTTTCAGGGTTGCCAAACATCACCCCAATTTTTTCGCGCAACTGGTTAATAAAAACACAGCAGGTTTTTGTTTTGTTGATGTTTGCCGTAAGTTTTCGCAGTGCCTGCGACATGAGTCGCGCCTGCAAACCCATTTTTGAGTCGCCCATTTCACCTTCCAGTTCGGCTTTGGGTGTAAGTGCTGCAACCGAGTCGATCACGACAATGTCAACGGCACCGGAGCGAACCAGGTTATCTACTATTTCTAAGGCCTGTTCGCCATTATCCGGTTGCGAGATGAGGAGTTCTTCAATGTCCACTCCCAGTTTCTGGGCATAATACGGATCGAATGCATGTTCGGCATCTACTATGGCTGCAATGCCACCGGCTTTTTGCGCTTCGGCAATGGCATGAATGGCAAGTGTAGTTTTACCTGACGATTCGGGACCGTAGATTTCTACCACCCGGCCACGCGGATAACCTCCAATTCCGAGAGCAACATCCAATGCAATGGAACCCGATGAAATGGCAGGAACATCATCTGCAACCCTGTCGCCCATGCGCATAATAGACCCTTTGCCGTAACTTTTTTCAATCTTGTCCATAGTAAGCTGCAGCGCTTTCAGCTTTTCTTTGTTTACCTGTGTTTTTTCTTCTTTCGTCATGTTTAGAAAAGGTTAAAGGTTTATACTTTCTAAAATTTGATTTGTATGATCTTTGGTTTTTACTTTTTCAAAAACTTCCTGAATAATACCGTTTTCATCAATTACAAAAGTGGTTCTGAGCACCCCCATGTATTTTTTACCGTACATACTTTTTTCGCCCCAGGCACCGTAGGCCTGCAGAATCTCTTTTTCGGTATCGGCAATCAGGTCAAATCTTAATCCAAATTTGTCTCTGAATTTCTGATGCGATTCCACACTATCTGGACTTACACCAACCACCTCGAAACCTTTTTCGAGCCAGTTGTTATAATTGTCATTCAGGTTGCATGATTCAGCGGTGCACCCGGGCGTGTTGTCTTTTGGGTAAAAATAGAGTATCAGTTTTTTACCGGCAAAATCACTTAGTTTAATTTCATTGCGATCCTGATTAATTCCTGAAAAATCAGGAGCTTTTTCTCCTGCTTTTAATGTTGTCATGTTATTTTCTTTTTTTTCGAAGAGTTACAAATATACGTTATTTAATAATAAAAGTTGGGCAACTTATTAACAGAATCGTGCTGTTTCCAATCTGCCAAATGCAACGCATTGCACAATTTTTGTAATTTTACAGGGTATTTGAAAAAAATACAAATGGATACCATGCAAAGTTTAAAAAATATTGTCAGGTTAACATGCTTTATTTTTCTTTTGTTTTCAGTAAATGGAAGAATTTACGGTGGACAACAGGATGTTTCTGCTGTAAAAGCTATGCAACTATTTGATGCCGGCAACTATTCAGAAGCAGAAAAATTTTTCAGGATTCTACTTGAAGAAGACCCCGGGAATCCGATGTTAAATTATTATTACGGCGCATCGCGCACTGAAAACGGACATTTTGATGACAAAGATTTAAAACATTTGCAGCAGGCCGGAAAAAATGTTACACCCGACCGTCTGAATTATTATCTGGGAATACAATTCCACGCCAGGAATAACTGGGAACAGGCTCTGAAATTTTATAACCAGTTCAGACTTAGCGTGCCTGAAAATGAGCAACAAAAACTGAAACTTGCCGAAAAAATTCAGCAATGTTTTAATCAGGAAAATCCGTTTATTGCATCGGCAATTACACAAAACCCTGATCAGAAAAAAGAAAAGGAAGAAACCGACAAAACAAATGAGGAAATAATTTTGCAGGAAACAAGTGAAACTCATGCCATTTCAGAAGAACCTGAAACTTTTCATCAAAATGAAAAATTGGTTGAAACAATTCAACAGGCAAAAGATGAAGTTTCGCAGTCAGAATTTATTCCGGAAAAGGACAGTAAAAAAGCTGAAACAAAAACTGACGATTCCGGTTCTTCAGTTGATTTTAATATTGACAGAAAAGCGCTACCCGATTTACCCGGGGTTAAAACAACATACGAACTGCCAGAGGGAGAAAAAATTGATTTTCGGGTAAACAATAGTATAACCTATTTATTCAGTTCGCAATTTCAGACAAATGAAGGAAAACAATTGTTTGAACAAGGGTTGGCATTGCAAAAAGAATTGAATCAAAATATTAAAGAAGTAAATAAATTGCGTGATGATTATAAAAAAGAAATCAATTATGAAAGTAAAGAAAATTTGGGTGAAAAAATTCTGACTCTTGAAACAGATTCATACAGACTTCAGGATGAAATAAAACAAAAATTTTCTGCCGCAAGAAATGTCGAAAACCAATTTTGGAACCATGCAGGTTCGGTTGCTGTTTACAATTTTCAACTTAAAAATGAAAAAATTGAATCTGTTTTGAGAGGCGAAACGCCGGAACCTGAAACAACAATTCCCGAACAAGATTCAATTGTGATCCTTCCTCTTGCGGTTTCAGAAATGTATGAATCAAAACCAAACGAAACAAACCAACCAACCGGAAATCTGGTTTATAAAATTCAGATAGGCGCTTACAGTCGGGGAGTTCCGGCATACAGACAACGGTTATACAATAAATTATCGTTGATACGGAAAATTGATAATTATACAGATGAAAACGATGTGGTAGTTTATACCACCGGAAATCTGACAAATTTAGAGGATGCAGAAAAAATGCGCAAGCAGGTGAGACAGGAGGGAATAGAAGATGCGATAGTTGTGCCGTATTTTAACGGAAAAAGAATAACTTTGGAGCAGGCAAAAAAAATTGAAGCAGAAGATGACATCTAAAGAAATTAAACGCAAACCGGATTCCGGGAAACAAGATGAAGTGTATGGCGAACATTCACTCATCCTGCATAACGATGATGTGCACAGTTTCGATTATGTAATTGAAGCGTTAATTGACATTTGCGACCACGATTACGAACAGGCTGTGCAGTGCACTTTAATTACACACCACAAAGGCAGTTGCGATATCAGAAAAGGAAAATTTGATACCTTAAAACAAATGAAAGACGGACTGACAGACAGAGAACTAAACGCCACAATTAATACGCAGCCATGACAGCATTTACAATATTACTGCTCATTTTCCTCGGGCTTTTGTTATTGCTCATCGAATTTGCTGTAATTCCCGGGATTACCATTGCAGGAATTGGCGGGTTTATTTTACTTGGTCTGAGTGTTTACATTGCATTTGCTCAATATGGAACAGGAATCGGCTTCCTTACCCTGACTTTTGTGCTGGTGGCTTCGCCGCTTCTGATTTTCTATTTTTTCAAATCGAAAACCGGGAAAAAAATGGTTCTGGAATCGTTTATCGATGGGAAAGTGGAAACTGTAAATAATGAAAAAATACATGTGGGCGACACTGGTAAAACTCTTGGCAGACTGGCCCCGTCAGGCAAGGTAAAAATTAATGGAGAAGTGCTGGAAGCAACGTCAACTGGAGGTTTTGTAGATCATAACACAGAAATCAAAGTATTGAAAATACTAACGAATAAAATTATTGTAGAACCTGTAAATAAATAAAAAAATGATTGAATCAGTAGGTATCTGGGGAATGGTGATTGGCGTAATTGTATTACTTTTCATTATCCTCTATTTTATCCCAATTGGGTTGTGGTTTTCAGCCCTTGTTTCAGGCGTAAAAATTTCGCTGTTACAACTTTTTCTGATGCGTTTCCGGAAAGTTCCTCCGGGAGTAATTGTTCGTGCACTCATTGAAGGCACAAAAGCAGGAGTTCCGTTAAACCGAAACGACCTGGAAGCACACTACCTTGCCGGCGGGCATGTGGCTAATGTGGTTCATGCGCTGGTTTCGGCATCAAAGGCAAACATCGATTTATCGTTTAAAGTGGCCACAGCAATCGATCTGGCCGGACGCGATGTGTTCGAGGCAGTTCAGATGTCGGTAAATCCGAAAGTGATTAACACTCCACCGGTTACCGCCGTTTCTAAAGACGGTATCCAGCTTATTGCAAAAGCAAGGGTAACTGTTCGTGCCAGCATTAAACAACTTGTTGGTGGTGCCGGCGAAGACACCGTTCTCGCTCGCGTGGGTGAAGGCATTGTTTCGTCAATCGGTTCTTCACACTCGCATAAGGCAGTACTCGAAAATCCGGATTTTATTTCACGCGTTGTTCTTGAAAAGGGTCTCGATGCCGGAACAGCATTCGAAATTCTTTCCATTGATATTGCCGACATCGATATTGGTAAAAATATTGGCGCAGGGCTGCAGATGGATCAGGCTGAAGCAGACAAGAATATTGCCCAGGCCAAAGCGGAAGAACGCCGGGCCATGGCCATTGCACTTGAACAGGAAATGAAAGCAAAAGCGCAGGAAATGCGGGCAAAAGTTATTGAAGCTGAAGCTAAAGTTCCACTGGCCATTGCTGATGCATTTAAAAACGGCAACCTCGGAATTATGGATTACATGAAGTACAAAAACATTATGGCCGATACATCTATGCGTGATTCCATTGCCGGAGATCAAAATAAAAGCAGCGAAGAATAAAAAATCAGTTTGTTAAGAAATGTTTAGCAACATCTTTTTTAACATTCGCTTAACCCAAAATTGAAAATCCGACCTTATATTTGCAGCATAGTTTTAGTTCATAGGTTTAGGTTTGATTAGTTTTATTGGTTTAGTTAGATGAAAAGGATGG
>JAZBNQ010000075.1:0-2416 GCA_036350775.1 Mariniphaga sp. | reverse complement strand
GCCGGCGGTTCAGGTTTAAGCTGAATTTCATTTTCTTTTAGCAGGTCCAGTGCCACTTCCACTGCTTTTTCCAATTGTGGGTCGCGGCCTTCCAAAACCAGTTTGGGTTCCTGAATCACTTCAATATCCGGAGCAATTCCTTCGCCTTCCACAGCCCAGTTCCCATTGGCATCAATAAACCCGCCGCGCGGAGCCACCATGCGGCCACCATCGATAAATGGCGGAGTATCCCAGGTGCCAACCAGTCCGCCCCACGTTCGGGTTCCAACCAGCGGCCCCAGATTTTTTTCGCGGAACATGTATGGAAGCAGGTCTCCACCCGAGCCGGCCCGTTCGTTGATTATCATCACTTTCGGTCCCCAGATTCCAGCCATGGGTGTGGTCCACGGACGATTGTCTTCCGTTTTGCTGTTGAAATAACCCAGCAACGTGCGCGACATTACATCAATCATGTAATCGGCAGCCGAACCGCCACCATTGTTACGTTCATCAAGAATCACCCCTTTTTTGTGTTGTTGCGCAAAATAATACCGGTTAAAATAATTAAAACCACCGCGGCCTGTATTCGGCAGGTAAACATAAGCCATTTTTCCACCGGAAAGTTCATCCACCTTTTTGCGGTTGCTTTCTACCCAGTGCATGTTTCGCAGTTGCCCGTCGTAAGAAACCGGCTCCACAATTACTGTTCGGGCTCCTTCCAGGGATGGGGAAGAATTTACCAAAAGCATGGTGTTTCTTCCGGCTGTTTGCTCAAACATACTGTACGGATTGGTTGGCGCTTTCAGCTCTTTTCCATTTACTGCCAGCAGGTAATCGCCTTCGTTGACTTCAATTCCAGGCATAGCCATTGGTGCTTTCAAATCGGGGTTCCAGTTTTCGCCGGTATAAATTTTGGCCATTTTATAGTAGCCATTTTCCACAGTAAAATCACACCCCAGTAAACCAACCGGAACCTGGTCGATATCGGGCATGTCGCCACCTGAAACATACGAATGGCCGATGGAAACCTCACCGCTCAGAATATCTACCACATAGTTTAAATCTGTCCGGTGCCTTACATGTTCAATCCAGGGCGAATACCATTCGTAAATTTTATCCCAGGGAGCACCATGAACATTGTCAACATAAAGGAAATCGCGCATGTACCGCCAGGCTTCCTTAAAAATCTGATGGTATTCCTGTTTGGGATCTATTTTGATTTTCAGACTGGTTTCCAGTTTTCCATCGCCTTCTTTTGGCGCGCTGGCGGTTCCTATAATGAACCACGAACTTCCTTTTTTATAAAGAATATTTTTACGGTCGGCGGAAGTTTCAGCTGATTGAATTCCGGTCAGAAACGATTCGGCTTTGTTTTCTTTTACATCAAATTTGTGTAAGGTTAATCCGCCGTTGTTGGGAATTATTTCAGCAATAAATACCGAATTTTCAGGCCCGGCAATTAATCCCGGATAATTGCGGTTGGGAAGATTCAGTGCAATGGTTCGAAGTTCCAGCCCATCTTTATCAATTTTTACTGAAATTTCTTCCGGTTCTTCCTTTTTTTCGGAATTCTTTTTCTCTTTTTTATCCGAATCCTCCTTCTTCTCCGGGTCTTCCTTTTCATTTTCAGCTTCTTCCTCATCGCTTTTTGGAAGAACGGGAGACGGCTCTTCTTTTGAAAGAATCAGACAGTAAAGGCTGCGCGTAACATCAGGATCGTAGGAACTCATATCGAGCCAGCCGGTGTTCAGGCCGTAATCGGTGCTGGCCAGGAAATAGATGTATTTTCCTTTTTCATCCCAAACCGGAGAAATCACATCGGCCATGCCATCGGTCAGTTGAATTTTTTCAGCTGTTTCGGCATTAAATGCAAATGCTGCCTTATAACTGTTGGGTAATTGCCGGGCATATAAAATCCATTTGCTGTCGGGCGACCAAACCGGGTTCATCGTCCGGTTGGGATGGGCAAACAAATCGCTGTCGGCTTTAGTCAGCGCTCCGTTTTCAATATTGATAATCCAGATGTTGTAATGGGTATCGGTAAATACAATTTTTTTACCGTCGGGCGCCCATTCAGGTTTGAAAAAGAATGTCGGATTTTCAATGGGAAATGTTTTCTGAATTTCGCCGAACTGGTTGGCAATAACCAATTCGTATTCACCATTTTTATCATAAAACCATGCAATTTGATCTCCTTTGGGCGACCACACCGGGAAACGGTCGGCCACACCGGGAGAGTTTGTCAGGTTGCGCCACGTACCTTTTTCTTTGGGTACGGTAAAAATTTCGCCCCGGTATTCAAACAGTGCACGTTTTCCAGTGGGAGAAATGTTGGGATTCCCCAGGTTATTAGCCGAAACATTTTCCCAGCGTTCGCGGGCAAAATTCAAATCGCCTTTCACGTGAATTTCAAGTTGCAAAGTTTGACCGGATTCCG
>JAZBNQ010000074.1:0-4233 GCA_036350775.1 Mariniphaga sp. | reverse complement strand
CTCGCGGGTGGGCACCAAAACCACAACACGCGGATCAGTTCCTTCGGGCTTTTTCAGCCTGGTAAGCAGCGGCAAAAGGTAAGCTGCCGTTTTGCCGGTACCAGTCTGGGCAACACCCACCACATTGACGCCCGAGTTAATTTTCGGAATCGCTTCCTGCTGAATGGGAGTCGGTTCCCTAAAACCAATGTCGGCCAGAGATTTCAGTAGAGACTTGGCAACTTTTAGCTCCTCGAATGTTTTTTTCATGGCACAAAAATAGAAAATCCTGACTGAAACTGTTTCCGGATAATTCCGTGTTTAATGTTTATCTTTGGCCCAGAATTCAGAATATGCCAAATTTATACATCATAGCCGGTTGCAACGGCGCAGGAAAAACCACAGCCTCCTTCACCGTATTGCCTGAAATGCTTCACTGCGATATTTTTATTAATGCAGATGAAATTGCGCGGGGACTTTCTCCACTAAAACCCGAATTGTCGTCAATTGAAGCAGGGCGGCTAATGTTAAAAAAGATTAACGATAATATTCCGCTTCAAAAAGATTTTGCGTTTGAAACTACCCTTTCGTCAAGAACTTTTCGGAATACCATTTTAAAAGCACAAAAAGCTGGATACGAAACCACACTCTTGTTTTTTTGGCTGAATTCAGTTGAACTTGCTTACGAACGTGTTGAAACAAGGGTACTTGAAGGCGGGCATCATGTAGCCAAACATGTTATAGCCCGGAGGTATTTTGCAGGAATTAGAAACCTTTTTAACATTTATATTCCCATCAGCAATTACTGGATGATATTCGATAATTCCAAAAAAATGTCCTCGGAGTTGATTGCCGAGGGAATGAAACCAGGCACACCGAAAATAAAAAATAATGCTAAATTTGACCGCTTAAAATTTTTAATTGATGGAGAAGAAAAATAAAAATGAGATTCGTGAAAAAATTCTGAGGGGACTTGAAATGTACCACAAAAAACTCATTCAAACAAAAAAAGCAAGAAACCTGGAATTGGTTGTTTCGGATGACGAAGGACGGGTAGTTCGCATTCCCGCTCACGAGCTTTAACGATCTCCATCAAAGCATTCTACTCAAAACCATTTTTTTATTCCGAATTCTTTCCGAATATTTATATTTATGCCAATGTCTTTATTTTCAAATTATTTTGAATAGAAAAACAATTGGAATGCCGGGTTCTTGAAACACAATGTGATCATTGGATTACCTTAGTTTATACATCTTCCCCGGCAGTGCCACCAACAAATTTTTAAACTCCATATTCAGCAGCAGCGCCGAAACTTTGCTGCCCGGCATTTTTAATTCCGAAGAAATCTGGTCGATAAACAATTCCCCTTCTTTTCTCAGCAACTCCACTACTTTTTCCTCATCGGGTGTTAAATCCACAAAAAGAGTCGATTGAACTAATTTTTCCTTTTCAGAGGATTCCCAACCCATAAAAAACTCCAGGTCTTCAATGTCTTGAATCAGGTTGGCGCCATTGAGCCGAATGAGCCGGTTGCACCCCCGCGACCAGGTTTCGTCCACCCTGCCGGGGAAGGCAAATACATCCCGGTTGTATGACGAGGCAATTTCGGCTGTAATCAGAGCACCTCCTTTTTCAGCAGATTCAACAACAATAGTTGCATCAGCCAGGCCGGCAATAATGCGGTTTCGACGAATAAAATTAGGTGGGTCTATTTTTGTTCCACTGGGAAAATCCGACAATAATCCGCCATTATCCAGCATTTTTCGGGCAGTATCAGCATGAAGCGAAGGATAGATTTTATCTAACCCGTGTCCTACAACGCCAACGTTTGACACATTGTATTTCAGTGCCATTTTGTGGGCATGAATATCAATTCCGTATGCCAGGCCACTTACAACAAGAACCGGATGGTTGCGTTCAGCAAGTCCCTGAATGAGTTGTTCACAAATCATTTTGCCATATTCAGTGGCATTGCGTGTTCCCACAATACTAATTACCCGCTGTTCATCGAGGTTCATTTTACCTTTGGAATACAAAATTATGGGTGCATCAGGACAGGGTTTCAGTCGGCGCGGATAGTTTTTATCGGTATAAAACCGAACATCAATTTTATATTTTTGTATGAACTCCAATTCTTTTTCGGCTTTTTCGAAAACACCATTGTTTTTAATTCGTTTGGCATTTACTTCTCCAATACCCGGTATTTTTACCAGCGCCTTAAACGATTCGGAAAAAACCTTCTCAGCGCTACCAGTATAAGCAACAAGATTTCGCGCAAGTACACCACCAATGCCGGGTACCATGGAAAGGGCTACTTTATAAAATAATTCATTGTAAGCCATGAATCTGCGGAAAAATTAAACACCTAAAATTTGCAACAATCGTTCCTGCAATTGCCTGCGTTTATTAAACGAAAGTGCTGTTAAGCTAACCGATGGATATTCTGCAATTCCCCGCCGGGTTTTAACCACCAACGTTAAATCTGACATTTTGCCAAAAATGGAATTTTCAAAACGTGCACTGTATAACATTGGCTGCGGAAACTCAATGGAATTGAAATTTGTTTTTCCAAAACGTACAGCCTTGTAATAGCGTAACAACACCTTCCCGTTGGCATCGTTAAATTCAATAAACTGATAATCAGCTACCTGAAAATAGAGAAACCACAAGGCAAATACGCCAACCGAAGCGAGTCCGTAAATAAAATAGTCAAGCAGAAAAAAAGCAAGTGCTGCCAGTGCAATTACAAGGCTAACAAGAAAAAAAAGCCGGCGTAAATGAACAGTCTTTTGTTTATTTGAAATGGTCATTATCGTAATTTTTTGTAAAAAATTTTAGCCTCGGCACATAAAAAAAACGTGAAAACAAATTTATTGTAACTTTACCGCAATTTAGCAGGTAACTATGGGAAATTCAAAAATTTACTCAAAAATAATTTACTCCAATTCTCCTGAAACTGAATTGGCTGAATGGGTAAGCGGTTACGATAAAGGGAAAGTTTTTCTGGTAACCGAAGAAAATGTAGATCGGTTGTGGTTGCCGGGATTAAATGAATTTATTGAAAACCAACGCATTCGAAAATTAGTTCTGCCTTCAGGTGAACACAATAAAAAACTGGAATCAGTCGCGCAAATCTGGGAATTTTTATCGAAAAACGGAGCCGACAGAAAATCGCTGTTAATTAATATTGGAGGGGGTATGTTAACCGATTTAGCAGGTTTTGCTGCTTCCACATTCAAACGGGGAATCGATTTCATGAATGTTCCCACAACCCTGCTTTCGCAAGTGGATGCTTCTGTTGGTGGAAAAACCGGAATTAATTTCAACGGACTCAAAAATGAAATCGGTACGTTTAATAACCCGGTGTCAGTGATTATTAATACCGAATACCTCAAAACCATCGACCAACCAAATTTTCTGTCGGGTTTTGCCGAAATGATTAAGCACGGACTAATAAAAAACACGGACCACCTGGATGAGTTGAAAGCTTTCGACCTTGAAAACATCAATTATCAAAGCCTTTTGCAAATCATTCAAAACTCAGTCAATGTTAAGGAATATTTCGTCATCAATGATCCAACCGAAAAAAACATCCGCAAAGGACTGAATTTCGGGCACACCATCGGGCATGCTTTCGAAAGCCTGGCCATGGAACAAAACCGGCCGGTATTGCACGGATATGCTGTGGCCTGGGGAATGATTGCCGAGTTGTACCTTTCGGTCAAAAACTGCGGTTTCAGCGAAACAGATTGCAGTGATTTAACGCAGTGGCTGCTGAATACATACGGAAAGTTTGGAATTGGCGAAAACGATTTTGAGCGGTTATTCGATTTGGTAACCCATGACAAAAAAAATGAGTCGGGCCGCATCAACTTTACACTGCTTGCTGAGCCCGGAAAAATGAAAATCAACCAAAACTGCGGCAAAGAGTTAATTTTCGAAACACTCAACTATTTCAGCGAACTCTAATTCATGAAGTACCAGGTATCGGCAACCCGAAATATAATAAAAGGACAAATAAATCTTCCGGCATCCAAAAGCATCAGCAACCGCGTGCTTATTATTAATGCATTGTGTTACAATCCTTATCCGGTTAAAAACCTGTCAGATTCAGATGATACGCGTGTTTTGCAGGAAGCACTTTTTTCCAACCAAAACAAATTTGATATTGGCCATGCAGGGACTGCCATGCGTTTTTTAACCGCATTTCTGTCGAAAATTGTTGGTGAATGGGAAATTACCGGTTCGGAGCG
>JAZBNQ010000073.1:0-12181 GCA_036350775.1 Mariniphaga sp. | reverse complement strand
GGAGGGATTCGTATAAAATCTGTCCAGAAGGGAACATTTTCAATTAAAATGGCCGACAAATCTCCGTAATAAGAATTGTTGCTGAAATTATTGATTTTGTGGCTTCCACCAAGCGTAAGTGTTTTTCCCCAAAGCACTTTGGTTTCAGGGTAATTTTTAATGTAAATAGCAAAAACATCTTTGGGGCCACGCAAATGGCAATCTTCCAACGCTTCTTTCGTAACCGGGATAAACTTACTTTTATCGCTGGTTGTCCCCGATGATTTTGCAAACCACTTCACATCCCCGGGCCAAAGTAAATCAGGTTCACCGTCACGCAAGCGGTCAACCCATGGTTTAATCTCGTCGTAGGTTTGCAAGGGAACACTCTGCTGAAAGGTTTCTACAGACCGCATTTCTCCATATTTATATTTTTTCCCCCAGGTTGTATCCTTAGCGCGGCGAAGTAAATTCAACAGCGTTTCTTTCTGGATATCATTGGGATGTTCGCGGTATAACTGTATTTGGTAGTTCCGCTTAAAATTTATCCAATTTATTACTGAATTAAGCAGTGGCATTGTAAACTTAAAATTTTAGCTCCCAAAGTTAGAAATAATTTGCAAGGGGAAACGAATTGAAAATGTTTTGGAGGTTACTTGTTTAAAACTATTCTGAATGTGGTGCCTTTACCCAGTTCAGACCATTTAATAAAAATTTTTCCCTGGTGGTAGTTTTCAATAATGCGCTTAGCCAGCGACAAACCGAGTCCCCACCCTCTTTTTTTCGTAGAAAAACCAGGTTGAAAAATGGTTTTGAATTGCGATTTTGGTACGCCTTTTCCAGTATCGGTAACATCAATTATTACTGTGTTTTCCTTTAATAATAAGTTCATTGTAATTGTTCCGGTGTTATCCATAGCATCAATGGCATTTTTACACAAATTTTCAATTACCCACGAAAACAGTGCGGCATTTAGCGGAATAAAAAAAGGTTTTTCCTCCGGAAATGCAGCTTCGAATTTAACCTTTCCTGAAGAACGTGTTTTTAGATAACTCACAGTTGAATTTAAAACTTCAACAACATTTGTTGGGATCAGTTCGGGTTTCGAACCTATTTTGGAAAAACGTTCTGTAATTTTTTCCAGACGTTGGGTGTCTTTTTCAAACTCTTCAATCAGCTCTCTATCAATATCCTGAAGTTTCAAAATTTCTATCCACGCCATTAACGATGATATGGGTGTGCCTAATTGGTGAGCTGTTTCTTTCGACATGCCAACCCAAACCTGATTTTGCTCAGCACGTTGGGTTGCAAGAAAGGCAGAATAGGCGGCAATGATAAAAACAATAATCACAACCAATTGAACAAATGGGTAATAGCGCAAATTTCGCAAAATACTTGATTCCCGGTAATAAAGTAAAAGATAATCATTATCTTCTTGCGAAAGATCAATTCGAATAGGTTCTGCGTGTGCTTTCATCTTTTCCAGTTCATTACTCAGCACCTGATCTTTTCGCCCCTCACTGAAACTAATGTTGGCGTCGTAATTAAAGCTGCCGTCAGATTCAACAATAACCACGGGTATGGTTGTATTTTGCTGAAGTATGGATTGAATAAGTGTAAGATAGGCGGTATTCAATTGTTCGATTCCTGCCTGGCTTCCATTCTGAATTCCTGACTCAGCCAATCTTTTGGTTGCTTCGGCCCAAAGTTCAACTTTTTTACGTTCTTCGTTGGCCATTTTACTGGTTAGCCAATTGGTATAGAGCAACGAAGCCACACCAATTAAAACTGCAACCAACAGCAGTAAAATTTTTCCACGCTTTCTTTTAAGGTAAATATCCAAGGTAAGCCATTTAATTTGTTTTTCTGAAAACGGGAGAATGAAATAAATATTATATTATTTCCCAAGCATTTCCTTTACAGCCCTTATTATGCCTTTTCTATCAATCCCGCAGAGTTTATACAATTCTCTCAACGATCCATGTTCAATAAACTTGTCGGGAATTCCCAGCACTTTCACCTGTGCCGAATATCCGTTTTCGGCCATAAATTCTAAAATTGTACTGCCAAAACCACCTTTAATTGTGCCATCTTCAACAGTAATAATTTTACTGTATTTTTCAAAAATAGTTGACAATAAAGTTTCATCAAGAGGTTTGATAAAACGAAGGTCAAAATGGGCAACTGAAATTTGTTGTTCTTCTTGCTCCAGTTTTTTGAGGGCATGCTGAGCGAAAATTCCAGATTTACCAATAGTGAGAATAGCTAAATCTTTCCCTTCAGAAAGTTGCCTTCCTTTACCAATTTCAATTTTTTCAAACGGTTTCCTCCAATCCGGCTCAGTACCGCAACCACGCGGATATCGGATTGAAATGGGTTGTTTCAGTTCGCCCAACTGCGCTGTGTACATCAGGTTTCTCAGGTCTGGTTCATCCATGGGGGCACAAACAATCATATTTGGCACGGTTCTCATGTAGGCAATATCAAAAACACCATGGTGAGTTGGGCCGTCCTCGCCTACCAGGCCACCCCTGTCGAGACAAAAAATTACCGGAAGACTCTGGATGGCAACATCGTGAATAACCTGATCGTAGGCACGCTGCATAAAAGTAGAATAAATGTTACAAAACGGCACCATGCCTTGAGTAGCTAAACCTGCGGCAAAAGTAACGGCATGCTGTTCGGCAATTCCTACATCAAAAGCCCGGTGGGGCATTTTAGCAATCATCAGGTTCATGGAACAGCCCGAGGGCATGGCTGGTGTAATTCCAACAATTTTTTCATTCTGTTCGGCCAGTTCAAGCAGTGTTTCGCCAAAAACATTCTGAAATTTATGCGTGTTTTCAACAGGACATTCGGAAATAATGATTTCACCGGTTTCTTTGTTAAACAAGCCCGGAGCATGATATTTTATCTGATCTTTTTCTGCCTGTAAAAAACCTTTCCCTTTTTTGGTAACCAGATGCAGCAGTTTTGGACCGGGAATATCTTTTAAATCGTTCAAAACTTCTGTGAGATAATTCACATCGTGCCCGTCAATGGGGCCAAAATATCTGAAATCGAAGGCTTCAAAAAGGTTATTTTCCTTCAGCAAAATATTTTTAAGTGCGTGTTGGTTTTTTTGAATAAACTTCCGCGTTTTCTTTCCAAAACCATCAAGTTTTCCCAAACCCTCCCACACTTCTTTTTTTGCCCGGTTATATGTATGCGATTTGGAAATATTCAGCAAATACTGACCAATTACCCCGGCATTAGGATCGATGGCCATGTTATTGTCATTCAGAATAACCAGCAAATTTGCTTTTGAGGCACCTGCATTATTTAGCGCTTCAAACGCCATACCTCCGGTCATGGCGCCATCACCGATAATTGCAACAATTTTTCGTTCGGTTTCATTTTTTAAACCCGAAGCAACTGCCATACCCAAAGCAGCTGAGATGGAAGTTGATGAATGGCCGACACCAAAAGTATCATATTCACTTTCCTCACGTTTGGGAAATCCGCTTATGCCTTTAAATTTTCTGTTGGTATGAAAAATATCGCGCCGGCCGGTTAAAATCTTATGCCCGTATGCCTGATGGCCAACATCCCAAACAAGCAAATCATGTGGAGTATCATATACGTAATGAAGCGCTACAGTAAGTTCAACAACCCCAAGACTTGCACCAAAATGACCGGGATTTGTCGAGACTGCATCAATAATAAACTCCCTGAGTTCTTTGCAAACTTCAGGTAGGTTTTCAGTCGGCAAATTTTTTAAATCGGCTGGGCTGTTTATTCTATCAAGCAATTTTTCGTTCACTTTAACCATTTCGTGTGAAAATATTTTCAAAGATACAACAAATCGGATACTCCAAATTGTTCAAAAAACGTTACCTCAAATGTTACTTTAATTCAAATTTGTTAACAAGTTGCAAAAAAAGTAAATTTAGCGGGAATTAAAATTTAAAAAAATGAGAACTGCACATATCTTAATATTTGTTGCCATAATTCTGATGTTTTCGTCTTGTGTTTCTATGAAACAATTCACTGATGTTCAGGATAAACTGAAAAACGCTACACAAGAAAACGAAGTTTTAAAACAGTCGAACATGAGGCTGGAAACAGCTAACCGTGAACTGGAAAGTGCTAACCGGCAGCTTACCGAAAGAAACAAAGATTTGAATTCGCAACTTGAAGAGGCGCTTTACAATCTGAATGCCCAGAAACAAAAGTATGCCGGACTGGAAATCGATATGCAAAACCTGAACAGGCAGCTTGACATTTTAAAAACCGGAAGCAATACGGAAATTGAGATGTTGATGGAAGAATTGCAAATTGCCCGACGGGATTTAAACCTGCGCGAAGACCGGCTGCGTGAAGCAGAAAAAGAACTTGAAGACAGGAATGCACGTCTGATTGAACTTCAGGATGTTTTAGCTCAAAAAGACCAGGCAGTAAAAGATTTACGGGAAAAAGTGATGCGGGCACTTACCGGTTTCACGGATAACGGTTTAACTGTTCATGAAAAAAATGGAAAAGTTTACGTTTCGATGGACGAAAAATTGCTTTTCAAAACCGGACAGTGGGATGTAGATCCAAACGGGCAAAGGGCTTTGCGCGATTTAAGCAAGTTGCTGGCCGAAAATCCTGACATCAATATTATGGTGGAAGGCCATACCGACGACGTTCCCATGCGCGGATCGGGCGAGGTGAAAGACAACTGGGACCTGAGTGTGATGCGTGCAACTGCGGTAACAAAAATCCTGACCCAAAATCCGCAACTCGATCCGGAACGCATAATTGCCGCTGGCAGAAGCGAATATGTTCCGCTGGTTCCAGAAAATACCCCGGAAGCCCGGCAAATGAATCGTCGTACCGAAATTATTCTTACCCCAAAACTGGATGAATTGCTGGAAATTTTAGAGGCAAACTGAAATTTTATGCACACACATGTGAACAAATCTGCGCCAATCCGTCAAGTGTGAGTAAAAGCTCTACGTGATTTATATTTTTAGTTAGCGGAGCGATTACCGAGCTCAACCCGCCTGTAGCTACTACGCTTAGTTTTTCACCCAGTTCCTGCTCTGTGCGTTCAATCATAGAATCAACCAGCCCGGTAAAACCATAAATAATTCCCGACTGGATGGCATGAACCGTGTTTTCGCCCAAAACCGATGGTGGAGGCGTTAAATGAATTTGCGGCAACTGGGCAGTTCCGCCGGCCAAAGCAGCAACGGCAGTATGCAAACCGGGCGCAATAGCCACACCTTTTATTTCACCATTTTTACCGATTGTGGTAAACGTAAGAGCAGTGCCAAAATCAACAACGGTAGTTAGTTTTCCAAATTTATGATGGGCTGCAACCGAATTGGCCACCAAATCGGCGCCAATTTCGTAGGGATTTAAAATTTTGATGGGTAGCCTCGGGTAAATATCTGGACCAACAATTGTAATTTTTGTGCCGTTAAATAATCCGGGCAGCATTTCTGAAAACGGGCGAACCAGCGACGGGACTACACTGCTCAAAATAATGTTGTTAACATCTGTTCGGCAAATTTTTCCAGCCGAAAGCAATGACCGAAAAATAACTTCGTATTCATCGGCTGTCTTTTTATGGTCAGTTTGAATGCGCCAGTGATTCAGCCAATTCCCGTTGTCATTCACTCCAAAAACGATGTTGGTGTTTCCTATGTCAATTGCTAATAACATTAATTAAAAAAATTTATTTTGATACCAGGTACTAAAAGTCTAAAAATCAAATCTTCAAAACAAACTTAGCTGATTATCTTTTTCATCCGGCTTTTTGGTTGGTTTATTTTTTATTTGCTGAACCAGTTCCTCCTGAATGGAACTGAGGAAAGGGCTTTTGGGCAGGTTAAATTTTCGTCCGCGAATGTTGCGACTGCGGGCATGAGTGAGGTACAACAACTTTTTGGCACGGGTCATTCCCACGTAAAGCAAACGTTTTTCCTCTTCCCGGTCAACTTCATTTTTGTATAAACTATATGGCAGCAACCCGTCTTCGCAACCCGGAATAAAAACACACTCGAACTCCAGTCCTTTGGCTGCATGTAACGTCATAACCGAAACTGCTTCGAGTTGCCTGTGTGCATCAGTTCCCGAGCCCAACGCAAGGAAATCAAGGAATTCGTTCAAATTTTTCATTTTTTGTGCCCATCCAAGAAAACGGTTCCAATCATCATTTTGAAATTTTTGATGCCCAAAAAACTGTACTTTCAACCAATTCAGAAAATCATCAGGTTTTTCACTGGTCATTTTCTTTTGCACCAAATCAAACTGTGCAGCAGAAACAGATTGCTTCCTGATTTTAAAAAAGGGTTGTGCCTGTTCAAAGGTTTTCACGGAAAAAGCCTGAATAAGATTAGTGAATCCACGAAACGGCTCCTCACGAAAAAACGGCGCTGTTCCTACTTCCTGGTAAGGAATATGATGATCGCGTAAAGCTTTTGCAATGGCATCGAACTGGTTGCGGGTACGGCACAAAACCGCCAAATCGGAAAGACTGGAAATGCCCTCGTTTTTTTCGCCGCGGGTTACTGAACTATCAATGGAAAAGAAGCTTAAACCACCCACCAGTTCAACAATCTGCCGCGCAATAAATTCAGCTTCGGCAGCACCTGTGGATTGTTCTGAAACAGAAATCTGAACGCCTTCAGAAAGGCCTTCCAAAAAGCCGGAAGGTTCTTCCAGCACATTGGCCGATGCCGAAAGTATGGTTTGCGAACAGCGGTAAGAGCGGGTCAGCCGGAAAACTTTGGCGCCGGGGTAATCGTCTTCGAACCGCTTAATGTAGCCGGCATTAGCTCCCCGAAAACCATAAACCGACTGGTTGGCATCGCCCACCACACAGAGGTTGGAAGTTGCATTAGGTGCAAGTTGCCGCAATAGTTTGTACTGCACATCATTGGTGTCCTGGTATTCATCCACAAAAATGTAACGAAATCGCTTTTGATAAGCTATTTTCGCTTCTTCATTTTTACTGAAAAGAAACAGGGGGTTGGCAATCAAATCATCTAAATCGAAAGCATTGAGGTTCTGCAGTTCCTTTTCATATTTACTGAAAAAATCAGTTTCTGGTTTTGTGCCATTTTTTATCTCTGAAATTTCGGCGCTCAGCTTTTTGGCTTCGCCTGATTTTAACCCAAAAAAGGATTTAATGATTTCAAGGTTTAATCCCTCATCAACCAGAATAAAATTTTTGCTTCTGTTAAATTCTGCATGGAATTCTTTTAAAACAGAAAGACCAAATGCATGAAAAGTAGCCACAGCAACTTCACCTGCTTTCGATTTGTTTTTTAACAGATTTTCCAGCCGTTCCCTGAGTTCGCCGGCAGCTTTGTTGGTAAATGTGATGGCAAGAATTTCATTGGGTTCTGCAATATGATTGCCCACCAACCAGGCAATTTTACTGGTGAGGGTTTTGGTTTTTCCCGTTCCCGGACCGGCAATAATCAGTGAGGGGCCTTCATTGTATTGAACTGCAGCAAACTGCTCCGGATTCAAATCATTGAAACCCGGTTTTTCAGTAGCTATTATTGTGTATTCTTCCGCTTTTTCAGCAGCCAGGTTTTCAACCTGTTCTTTTTGATGCAGCAACGTTTGAATGCCTTTCAAATCGAAATGAATTAGCGCCCTCTTTTCTGGTGGAGCAGGTTTTTCCATTTGGAAAAGTGATCCGTTGGCTTCGAAGTTTTTCACTTCACCGGGTTTGAAAACACTAATAATTCCGTATTCACCGTCGTACCCTTCCTGAATATAAATTTCACGGTTTCGCATTCTTCGGATTGCCTCGGCCAGGGTGGAAGAAATTTTTGCCACAATTTCCTCCAACGGAATTTCCATTAAAATATCCAGCTCTTTTCCCAGTTTTCCCAAAGTTCGCATGTATTCGGCCTCAACCTTTTTCGATTTCACGCCAATTCCTGCAATTTCGGCCAACATTTCTTTTAGCGGAATAATGGAACGGAAGGGCAATTTGTTGGGACGGCTTTCAATATTTTCCCGGTCAGACAGATGAATTACGCGATTCATCACGCCAATAGTTACTGGTTTCCCACAAACCGGGCAAATATAATCGTTGCGCAGGGTTTCTGCCGGATTCCAGCATATATTGCATTTCCGGTGGCCATCGTAATGATATTTTCCTTCCTGCGGAAACATGTCGATGGTACCCAGGTATTTATCAGGATTTCCGTTCTGAAGTGCTTCTGTAATGGAATAATAACTGAGTTCGGTATTAAATACATTGGCATTGCGTCCCAGCCGGTCGGGCGAATGGGCATCAGAGTTGGAAACCAGGGTGACATTATCGAGAAACGAACAGAGCCAGTTCATGGGTGGATCGGTGGAAAGTCCGGTTTCAATGGTGTGGATGTGCGGCGACAAGTCAGCAAAACACTCTTCCAGCGAATCGAAACCCGATTTGGAGCCCAGCATGGAAAACCAGGGTGTCCAGATGTGTGCCGGAATAAAGTAGTTTTTTTCACTGCATTCGAGCACAATTTCGAGCAGGTCGCGGGAGTCGAGCCCGAGGATTGGCCGTCCATCTGAAGTAAGGTTTCCACCCATATCGAGCAACCGCTGGTTTATTTTTTCAGCTTCTTCAAATCCAGGGGCAAGCACCACATTGTGTACTTTACGAACCTTGTTTCCGCGTTTATAAATATTGCTGATTTCAGCCGTGAGCAAAAACCGTGTTTCGTTGTCGCCAAATTTCGTACCGAGCCGGTATTCCTTTTTCAGTTTGAACAACCCGTTGCCATCGGGTTCGGTTTTTTCTTTCAGTTCAGCCAGCCAGCCGGGGTGTGTAAAATCGCCGGTGCCCACTATCTTAATTCCTTTTAACCCGGCGTGGTAATCGAGGTATTCTGGCGTGAGCGTTTTGCTGGTGGCCCGCGAAAAATGGGAGTGAATATGTAAGTCGGCAATAAACTTCATTTTTCAGTTTTATCCCGAAAAGATAAGTGATTTTATTCGTAATCGCCAATTGTTCTGAGAGATTGTTTTGAGTCGAAAATGAACCAGTTCATCGAAATCTCAGCAAAAAAAAGCAGATTCATTTGAACCCGCCTTTTTTAATCTTTCCCTAACCAAACATTATTCAACTGTTACTTCATATTCATAAAAATTATTTTCTCCGGCAAGAACTGCATCATATTTTCCTTTATTTAATTTAGAAAAATCGAGGCCATAATTTACAGCAAATGAGGGTTCCAGTTTTTTCTTATACAACAGTTCATTTGTAATTTTATCGTAAACGTGAAGGTTCAATTCTTCCTTTGCATAATTTAAATAAGAAATTTCAAGGATGTTTTTATTCACAGTGAAAAAAGGTTTAACCTCTTTCCTGGAATCCATAACCTGAATTTTTCCGTTTTTTAAACTCAAATCTGCAACTTCTTTTTCGTTGTTTACGTTCACCTCAAACGTGTAATTTCCATCTTCCAGCATAGTAAAGTCATACAGTTTACTGTAGCTTGTTACCGGAGAACTGGTTTGTTTATAAAAAACAATTTCTCCATATTCATTTTTCAATTCAATCTCAAACTGGCTTTGGGCAAAATTTGAAATATTAATAACCGCTTTATTGTTTTCTGCCTGTACAATATTCATTTTTAAATTTCCGGTTGCCATCAGCGTTCCGGAAATAATAACCAGTGCAATTGCCATTAAACTTCTTTTTAAATTTTTCATCTCTTTCAATTTTAATTGTTTTCATTGTTTGTTTCAATTTGTAAGACCTGATTAATTATGGATAGTTTAAGCTGCAAAGGTTAAAAAAACGTTAAAATACTATTAAGTATTTTTATGCTTATGGGAAGTTTTGCCGGGCAAATGAACATGATTATTATGGGATTTTTAGTTTGGAAAATTTACTACATTGCACGCTGAAAAATGTAATTCAAAAAAAATGGCAAGTAAAAGGGATTTAAAAAAAGACATCGACATGTTGATGTCGATGGTGTTGAATGACTGTTTTTACGTTTTGGAATACAATTCAAAAGTGGATGCAAACGCTGTGATGAAAATTGCGGAAAATATTATTGAAAAACACCGGAATTTTCGCATCAGGATTAACCACCCCGACGGGAAAGACAACCCGAAACTGGTGAAAAAATATTACAACGAATTGGCTGGAGAGGTTTTAACCGCTGCCGACGAAGCTTTTGAGGCACTTTCGGAAGAAGTTAAAAAGGTGGCATAACTACTTTTTAATCAGTTCAAAAGCTTTGCGGGCCACCACTTCACCTTTAAAATACGTGATAAGTTCCCAGGTTCCGAGTTTGTCTGCCAGCGGTTCCCAAACACAATCACCCAGATAAAATTGATAATCATTTACGTGGATAAACTGTTCTCCTTCAAAAGGTGGAACAATTTCTCCGTTCTCGTCTGTAAAAGGCGGATGATTAATTTTGAATGTGATGGTATTGTTTTTTGCCTGTTTAATATGCAAAACGTATCCGAATTCCGTTCCGGGTTCAGCATTAATTCGGGTTGTAAAATCCAATATATGAGGAATATTCGGGCTTTCCCTGTCCCATTTTTCATATTCCCCGTAGCTAATCATTTTGAACACAGGTTTACGTTTTGCCATCATTAAAAATATTTTACAGCATAAGTAAATTTAGTAGTTATGAACCTGAATACACTATTTTTACGCCGAAAATAATTAAAAGGTGGTTTTTATCAGGGAAAATATCAGGCTGTTGTTTGCTTTATTTGTGCCGGTATATATTTTTATCGCACAAAGTTCGCTTCAAAACAGGCATACACACATCAATGCCCAAGGCATAGTTATTTCCCATTCTCATCCGGTAAATCATGCTACTCATGAACCCATAAATGAACATGATCATTCCGAATCAGAAATTTGTTTTTATCACCTCGTTCATTTCGAATATTTTTCTGTAACACCGGAAATACAGATTAATTTTAATTGCTATCTGCTTTTTGAAAATTACTTTTCAGCACATACAAAAAATTCGAAACAGTACTTTTTCAAACAAGACTTAATCCGTGGTCCTCCACCTGCTTCGCTTTCATAAAAAACACAATTTATCCCATTTACTGTCATTTTTTTTAGTGGAATAAATCTGGCAAAACAAAATTTTAAAATCACAACAAATAGGGATTTCAGGTAAATGGGCAACCATCTATTTTTGCTCACCATAATTTGTGCGATCAACTTAGTATAAACTGTGAATGACAGTTCACAAAAAAAAACCAAATGAGATTCAGATTCCTAGTTTTTATTTTTTTAACGCTGATTTTTACTGCATCTGTTTTTGCAAACGAAAATGAACCCGAAAAAAAACCAAAAACCGATGCCATGTTATTCGGACATGTTACATCGGAAGGAGAACACATTCCTTTTGTTAACATTCGAATTGAGGGTACTACTATTGCAACGGCTGCAGATGCTACCGGACATTTTAAAATGGCCAACTTACCTGTTGGTAAGCAAACCATAATGGTTACAGCAGTAGGTTTTAAACCATATAAAAAGGAAGTGGAAATGGTAGCCAAAGAAAGTATTACGCTTTATATAGAACTGGAACCTGACAACATTGGCATTGAGCAGGTAGTAATTTCGGCCAACCGGAATGAAAAAAGCAGGCGGGAAACTCCCAGTATCGTGAATACAATCAATCCAAAGCTTTTACAACGCACACAAAATGTTACATTAAGCGAAGGACTTAATTTTTCTCCCGGATTACGCATGGAAAACAATTGTCAGAACTGCGGTTTTTCTCAGGTAAGAATGAACGGGCTGGAAGGACCCTATTCTCAGATATTAATCAATTCACGCCCGGTTTTTAGCGGACTGGCAGGGGTTTACGGTCTGGAACTGATTCCTTCCAATATGATTGAACGGGTAGAAGTTATTCGCGGAGGCGGTTCATCCATGTATGGAAGCAACGCCATTGCCGGAACCATTAACCTGATTACTAAAGACCCGGTGGCCAACTTGTTTTCTGCTGCAGTGCAAAAAGGATTAAACGGTATAGGAAGCAATTACACCCCCTCAAATGACTACAATATCACATTGAATGGATCATTGGTAAGCGATGACTTTAAAACCGGTATGGCCATTTTTGGTTTTCACCGCAATCGTGACCCGTTTGATGCCAATGGCGATGATTTTTCGGAATTATCCGCCATTGAAAACGTTACGCTTGGCGGACAGCTTTACCAGCGT
>JAZBNQ010000072.1:0-6584 GCA_036350775.1 Mariniphaga sp. | reverse complement strand
CATTTGAGCTGTTAACGGACTTTGATAAGGTCCGTAAATCTCTTTTGCAGCGTTGATTCCAAAATTTCCGGAAAACAACGGCGAGCTGAAATCATTTATCTGGTGACATAACGTACATGAAACTCCATCTTTCCCCACATCATCATTTTGCAAATTATCCAGCGTATAATAATCATCTGAAGCTAAAAATGCATTTACCATTCCCATGGGGGCATGACAACGGGTGCAAACATTTTCGAGCGCCTCTTTGTGCGAGGGATTTTCCAGCCCTTCGTGCTTAACTTTGGCTTTCCAAAACGGGTCTTTTGCAGAATTCGCGAGCATGGTACTGCGCCAGCGGGCAACAGGTGAAACATCATTTCCCCGACTATCGCGTAACGCAAAATCACTTGTTGAATGGCACATCTCACAGGCACCCGATGATGAAAACCAGGTGTTTGAATTAATTGGTAATTCTTTATTATTAATTAGATACCCTGAAAGCAACAGGAAAAAAGCAAAGGCAACAAAATATAACGAACCCGGATATTTCATGATAATTTAAATTAAAGAACAATCATTTGACACCAGCTGGCACCAAAACTTTTGCCTCATTAAAAAAGTTTTAACTTTTTATTCCGAATCTGTTTTTGTTTTCTTTTTTCTTCTCTCAATCCAGTTGTAAACTATGGGCAAAACCATAAGCGTTAGCATTGTGGAAGTAATTAATCCACCAATAACTACAGTGGCCAGCGGACGTTGCACTTCTGAGCCTGGGCCAGTGTTAAATGCCATTGGAATGAACCCAAGACTGGCTACCAGGGCAGTCATTAATACCGGCCGCAGTCGGTCGGCTGCTCCATCAATAATGGATTTTCGCAGCTTCGCATCTTTGTTTTTCCGGAGTTCGTTGATGTGATCAACCAATACAATGCCGTTAAGCACGGCTACCCCAAACAAAGCCACAAAACCAATGCTTGCCGAAACCGACAAGTACATTCCGCGCATCCAAAGAAGGAAAATCCCCCCGGAAAGGGCAAACGGAAGATTAAGCAGAATGAGTAAGGCGTATTTCATTTTGCCAAAATTGAGGTAAAGCAAGCCGATAATGATGAAAATTGAAAGGGGCACCACAAGCAGCAGATGACGCATGGCCCTGCGCTGATTTTCAAAAGTACCGCCATATTCAATAAAATACCCGGGCGGAATAGCCGCTTTTTGGGCAATTTCCTGCTCAAGGGTTGAGACGTAGGTGCCCAAATCGATATTTTTTATATTTATGGCAACAATCAGCCGGCGCCATCCGTTTTCGCGCTGAATTTCGCGGGGGCCTTCCTGAAGTTCGATGTTTGCCACCCGTTTGAGCGGAACAAAATCGCCACCAGGCAAATGCACCGGAATATCCTGAATTTTATACAGTTCATCGCGAACGTTTTCGGGGTATCGTACCACAATGCCGAAACTGCGTTGTCCTTCGTACAAAATTCCGGCTTCCTGTCCACCAATTCCGGCTTCAACCACTTTCTGCACATCATTCACATTTAATCCGAACGTAGCAACAGCTTCACGGTCAATTTCAATGGTTACGTAGGGCTGGCCGGCTGTTTGTTCCACGTAGTAGTTGTCAGTTCCCTGCAAAGTTGGGAGCAAAGCTGAAATGTTTTCCCCAATCTTGTCGAGCATATCCAAATCTTCACCATAAATTTTTACTGCCAAATCCGATTTTACACCACTGGTCAGTTCATCTACGCGCATGGCAATGGGTTGTGTAAAATTGTAAGCCAATCCTGGTTCGGTTTGAAGATAAGGTTCAATCATGGCAATAATATCTTCCTTGGTAATTCCTTTACGCCACTCATCTGTGGGTTTCAGAACCACCCATACATCGGTTTGGTGTACACCCATCCAGTCGTTGGCTAAATCTGAACGGCCGGTTTTAGGAACCACGGTTTCTATTTCAGGAATATTTTTTTTCAGTTGACCAGCCAGCCAGTTGGCATTCTCTATGGATTGATTAAGGGTTACCGAGGGCATTCGTACCTGTTCAATTAAAATAGAACCTTCATCCAGTTCAGGAAGAAACTCGGTTCCCAGCCTGGTCATCAGGAAAAGGGATGCGGCAAAAATGACACCTGCAACTGAAACCACCATCCAGCGTCGGTCGAGGTATTTATCAAGGGAGCGCACATAGCGTGGTTTCAACCAGTTGATAAGCCGGTTTTTGCGCACTTTCACGCCTTTTCGGAAAATAATTGCCGACATGGCCGGAACAAAAATCAATGCCAGCAGCAATGAACCAAAAACAGCAGCGGCCACAGTTATGGCCATTGGCCGGAACAGAATTCCCTCCATGCCACTGAATGTCATAATAGGAACATAAACCATCAGAATAATAAGTACCCCAAAAAAAATGGGACGAACCACCTGCTGAGCTGCACTTTTAATCACCTCTGCTTTGTCTGCATTTTTATCTTTCTGCAACCGATGGACAATGTTTTCCACCATAACCACCGAGCCGTCAACCACCATTCCAAAGTCGATGGCACCCAGGCTCATCAGGTTGGCAGCCAAACCAAACTCGCGCATACCTATAAAAGCAAAAAGCATTGAAAGCGGAATAACTGCTGCAACTATTAAGGCACCCGAAATTTCACCCAGCATAAGTAAAAGAATCACAATAACCAACAAACCCCCTTCTATAAGGTTGGTAGAAATTGTTCTTGTGGTGCGGCTGATTAAGTCCGACTGGTCATAAAACTTTTCAATTTCCACGCCCTCGGGTAAACTGGCGTTTATGGTTTCAATTTTATCTTCAATGTCTGAAATAACTTCCCGTCCGTTGCCTCCGCGCAGCATCATCACAATACCAGTGACCACCTCTCCGTTTCCGTCCTGTGTTACGCCACCTTGTCTGATTTGTGTGCCAATTTCCACAGTAGCAATATCGCGGATGAAAACCGGTTTGTTCTCCACATTTTTAACAATAATGTTTTCAATGTCTTTTGGGGAATTTATTTGTCCAAAACCTCTGATGATGTATTGCTCATCGTTATGCTCAATAAAATTCCCGCCCGAAACACTGTTGTTGTTGGCAATAGCATCCAGAACCTCCGAAATGCCGATGCCAAACATTCGGAGGCGGCCTGGTTGAACCATTACATCGTATTGCTTAACAAAACCACCAAATGAATTTATTTCGGTTACTCCCCTTATCACTTTTAACTGTGGTGCAATCAGCCAGTCCTGGATTTCACGAAGTTCAGTGAGTGAATAGCTTTCTCCACGCACCACGTATTGGTAAATTTCACCCAGGGCTGTTGAAATAGGACCCAGTTGCGGACTGCTAACCCCCGGTGGAAGTTCTTCGGCTATGGATTGTAATCGCTGGCTAACCATCTGGCGGGCAAAAAAAATGTCGGTGCCTTCATCAAATTCCACCGTAACTGCCGAAAGCCCAAATTGCGAAATAGATCGAACCTGTGCCACATCGGGCAATCCGTTCATGGCAGTTTCAATGGGGTAACTCACCAGTTTTTCTACATCGAAAGGTGAAAAACGGCCCGCTTTTGTAATAACAAGCACCTGAACCGGAGTAACATCGGGTAATGAATTTATAGGCAGCCGGATAAGTGAAAAATAACCGGCAACTGCCATTAACACCACCAAAGAAAGGGCAACAAATTTTTGCTGAACACTGAATGTGATTATATTTTTAAGCATAAAAATGGATTTCTTTGGTTTTTTATTCCTCTGCAATTATATCGTAACGCGAAAGGGCCTTTAAACTGAAAACTTTTGATATAGCCACCTGTTCGCCTTCTTTCAGTCCACTCTCCACAAAAATAAACCGGGGACCTATTTCAATAATCCGGATAATTCTTTTCTCAAACACATCTTCGCCTTGCTTCACAAAAACCACCGGCTGATTTCCATCGTATGCCAGTGCTTCTGTAGGAATGGCAATAATTTCTTTTTGGGAAGAAGAAACAATTTCGAGCCGTACATTTTCTCCCGGGCGAGGCCAGCTTTCCGAAGTGGAAACCAAAATATTCACCACTACCGAACGGCTGTTTTCGTCGAGGCCGGGATTAACTGATGAAATGATTGCATCGGTTTTAGCGCCGAATGTTTCATCTCGGCGTATAATAAAAACTGAATCGCCGGATTGAATCAGGCGCGCATCGTCGGGCGAAACATAACCGCGAACCAGCACCACTCGCGTGTCGAGAATTCGGGAAAGGTTTTCCAGGGCATTTACCGATTGACCCAGTTCCACAAAGCTTTTCTCCACAATTCCGCTAATTGGAGCATGAATGTGAAGCACCGGGTCAAATTTATCAGCGGTGGTAAGGGCTTGAATTTCATCATCGAATACACCCAGCGCTTTCAATTTGGCATAAGCTGCCCGAACAGAAGCTGAAGCCCTTTCATATTCTGCAGTAGCCCGCTCCAGTTCACTTACCGAACTTATGGTTTCTTCCACCAGTTGCCTTATGCGTTTAAGCCGGTTTGTCTGAAACTGTTCTTCGGCATAAGCCTGAAGATATTCGGAAACCAGGTTTCCGTATTCCAGGCTTTGAAGATGAAACAGCGCTTCGCCTTTTTGTACCCAGTCGCCTTCGTTTTTATTTATTTCCCGTATTTGTCCGTCAATGGGCGTACTGATAATACTTGCGTGATTTGGCGCCGGAAACACTACACCGGGTGCAAAAACGAGATAATCTTCAGCATTTGTATTTACCAAAGCCGTTTCAATCCGAAGTTCGTCTTGTTGTTGGCTGGTTAGCTTCACCAGTACATTTTCTTTTGAATCCTGAAGGGAAGGTGGGACACCAACTTCCGGTTGAACAACTTTGAATTCCTGGTTTTTATTTGAAGAGCAGGACACTGCAAATAAAATAAGCGATAAAAGAAGGAACATTACAATTCGGTTCATATTTTTATGTTTTTAGTTTCGTTATTAATACACCAGTTCCTGCCCAAGGTATTTTTCAAGAGCCACTAGTTGCAGGTAATAATCACGCAGAGACTCAAGGTACCGTTGCTCGCTGGCTAAGTAGGTTTGCTGGGCAGTAAGCAGGGTTAGCAGGTCAATTTCGCCCAATTGATAGGCCCTGAGACTAAGGTTTTGCAAATGAGCCGCTTTATCTTTCATGGTTTGGTTGTATCGGTCAATAATGGAGCGACTCACACTGTAGTTGTGCCAGGCGTATTCAATTTGCCGCTTAATATCGAGTGCAACTTCTTTTTGTTTCCAGGTGATTTCTTCCCTTCGCGCAGTGGCCTGGTTTATTTTTCCTTTTTGCTCCAGCGGAAACCAGATGGGAATGCGCAAACCCACCTCAAACCCTTTAAAGTTATATCCATCACCATTACCCAGGTTTTGTTTGTAGAGGCTCAGGTTCAGGTCGGGGAGGAAATTGCTTTTGGCTTCTTTCAAAAAAAAATCTGTTGCCTGTAATTCATGTTGGGTTGCAAGAAAACGCGGATGATCCTTTTGTTTTAAAAGCGCTTCGATTTGGGGAATTTCAAGTCCTGCAGCCATCAGCGTATCAGAGAAAGTGATGGAGTAAAGCTGTTCTTCTTCGGGCAGACCCATGGCAAAGAACAAACCGTAACGAGCTTTGTGCAGAATCCATTCACTTTGGTCGAGGTCATTTCTGGCTTCTTCCAACCTCAGTTCTGCATTGGTAAGATCAATTCCGTTTGCCATGCCGGTTTCATATTTTGTAAAAACAGCGTTGTAAAGGTCTTGTGCCAGTTTCAGTTGATTTTGCCTTGATTTTTGCAGGTAATTTGCATACAGCACTTCAATGTAATAGCTTTTTACCTCGGCTTTAATCTCATTTTCAATGGCTTTAACTTCAAATTCAAGCGCTTTCACCTCTTCCGAAATGCCTTTGAGCCTATAGGCTGCTGTTAACGGAAAATCTATTTCCTGTGAAACAGTGACTCGCTTTTCATCGAAAACATCGCCGGGACCACTTCCGATTCCTTCTTTAAAATAGCTTATTTCGGGGGCAGAGATTCCTGTTTCGGTGCGCCAGACATTTTCTTTTTGTTTGAAAACGGATCGCACCTGCTGCAATTCTGTATTTTGATCCAATGCATATTGCACGGCATTCTTTATGGTTAGTTCATCCTGAGCCGAAACAGCATAAAAAAATATAAAAAAAAGGAAAAGAGTTGATTTCAATTTAATCATAACAGTTTTTTTATAAGCTTGTAAAGTTACAAAAGAAATTAAACAGCTTGTATAAATGATTCGACCAGTTTTTAATTCGCACGTTTAATAATAAATGTTTGTTTGTTAAATTCTATTTTTCTTTGACACAAAATTTTTGAAAAACTTGCACAGCAATTAATTTTAAAAAAATTAAAATTCAGATGAACACTGATTGGCACCAATGTTGTTTATTGCGCCGTATAATTCAGTTTTACATTTAAAAATTTAAGCTATGAAAACAATTACAGGAATTATTTTAGTATTTGCACTGGCAGTATTGACCTCGTGTGTAGGCGAACCCGGTCCGCCCGGAAGAGACGGACTGGATGGACAGGACGGACAGGACGGCGAATCGTTTTTGGGTTCGGTTTTCGAAATT
>JAZBNQ010000071.1:0-9726 GCA_036350775.1 Mariniphaga sp. | reverse complement strand
GGAACTCCCCATCATCATGATTACCGCACGCGGTTCGGAAATGGATAAGGTTTCCGGCCTCGATACCGGCGCCGACGACTACGTGACAAAACCCTTCAGTATTCCCGAATTAATGGCGCGCATCAGGGCCATTCTGCGAAGGTTCAACCAGCTCGAAAACAACGCACCTGAACATTATGAATTTGGAAATGTAGCGCTTGATTTTAAAGAATATCGTGCATTTAAAAATGGTGAAGAAATTCAGCTTTCAGCCAAAGAATTTGAAATCATGAAGTATTTTATCGCCCGCGAAGGAGAAGCCGTTCACCGCCACGATTTACTCAACGAAGTATGGGGATTTGAAGCGATGCCCACCACCCGAACGGTGGATAATTTCATCCTCGACCTCCGGAAAAAGCTGGAAGATGACCCGACTCGTCCAAAGTATATCGAAAGTGTGCGCGGAATCGGATACCGATTCCATCCTAATTTTAAAAATCAGCAACTTTGAACAATTGGTTATCCTATTTCCTTCTAATTAAAAGAAATCGGAAAAAATTTATAATATGAAACGCAAAATAATCGGTTGGCTTTTATTTACATTCATATGGGCAACATCAACAGCCCAGTCACCCGACATGTACCCTCCAACTGTGCCCGAGCCGGTAGAAAACCCGCTGCTTTATATTGTCATCACGTTAGCCGTTATAGTTATTTACCTGGTTTACAGGTATTCTCAAAATCAAAAAAGAAAAAAGAACAATCAAAATAAATAAAATTTTTACGTTTAAAACAGATTTCATGGATTGGAAAACAGAGAACAACAAACTGGTAAAGGAATTTGAACTGAAGAATTTTGAAGACGCGGTGAGTTTTGTCAACCAGATTTTGCCACTGGCAGAAGCTTCAGATCATCACCCGGATGTTTTAATTCATTCGTATAAAAAGGTAAAAGTGATGCTTTTTACCCATTCCGAAGGAAAAATTACGGACAAAGATTGCAACCTGGCCAAACAAATAGATGCCACTTTTGCAAGTAGGTAAAAACTTTAGCCTCATAAATTAAAAAAATGAAAGTGGCAAAAAACCACTAGAATTATTTTGCAGCAATTGCCTCAATCTCAATCAAAACGCCTAAAGGAAGGTCTTTAACCGCAAATGCCGCTCTGGCTGGTGGATTTTCCGGGAAAAATTGACCGTAAACTTCATTCATGGCTTTAAAATTATTAATGTCGGAAAGGAGGCAGGTGCATTTTACCACGTTCGAAAAATTGTAACCGGCTGCTTCGAGTATGGCGCCAATATTTTTCATTACGCGCAGCGTTTGCTCCTGAATTCCGCCATCAACCACTTTCATGGTTTCCGGGTTGAGCGGAACCTGACCTGCAACATATAAAGTTCCGTTGGTTTCAACAGCCTGGCTGTATGGCCCAACTGCTTTGGGTGCTTTTTCAGTAGAAATAATTCGTTTCATAATTTCCTGATTTTAAAAATTATCGTAATGGCTTTGTCGTTTTTGTAATTTCAGGTCTTTCAGCATCGACGATTTGGCATTAATAGTAAAACTGTAACTTTTCATGTAGCCAAACGGCACAAAGTTAAAGGCCATTGACCAGCAATGCAAATCGCGGTTAACGTTAAATGTGGTAAACGAAAATTCGCCGGCAACAATGTCGTAGTTGGTGTTGGCACTAATGCGCCATTTATCAGTTAAGTTCAGGTTTCCCCGCAACCCGATGGTTTGTGTGATTCTTCCTTTTTCAGACGGACGGCGCGGGCCGGAATAATTAAAGCTGTAATCGAAACCAAAATCCCACGGGATGTTAAAATCGGTGTAATTGCTGTAATCGCCAGGTAAAACATTCTCCCCTTCAACCAGTTCCCGGTTTCTATCTGCCTGCTCCTCCCCCTTTTTCGATCTGAAATTCATTCCAAAAGAAAGGTTTGCACGGGTTAACCGGCCCAGTTTGGCCAGGCCATTTCTTTCATTCCACACGTATTTATGAATTTTTACACCCTCTTCATTAACCTCATATGGATCCAATACACCGCCCAAATTTATGCTCACTCCGGCTACTGTTGTGCGGGCCCTCAGGTTTATGGGAGCTAAATTCAGGGAATCAGCAATTAAATTATATGAGGTGCCAAAACTCAGATTATCAATAATTTTTACCTTTTTGAATTTTTGTTCCGCATCAGTTTTTGTAGTATCGGTTACATCCAGCACTTTAGCTTCCAGATTGTTATTCAGAGAAAAAGAGATAGCCCCAGACGCTCCCCGCCCGGGAGAACCTCCATAAATACCTCCATCATTTACATCAAAATAGCGAACACGACCGGTAGTATCCACCTGAACTTCCTGCCAATAGCCAAACCTTTCGGCCCCAAAATCGGGGCGGTAGCTAAAACTCATTGAAGGTGTCATTTTATGGCGAATTCCCTTAATTCTTGAATTGGGATTCATGGGTAAGAACATTCCGTAAATATTGGTAGAGGCACTCACACTGTAAGAATAATCATACACACGGTTCAGTCCCGAAATTGTGTCTATTTGAACGGTGCTCGGAATAGTGCCGGGATTATCAAAGTCTCCGCCTTCCACGTAAGAATATTCATACTTTTTAAAATACCATTTTTCATTATAACTAAATCCAGGGCTAAAATTTATATGATTCAGCAAATTAAAGCTGGGAAGTGCAATGGGAATATTGTGACGGATTCCGTTTTTCCAGTCGCGGGCAAATGACTTTTGTAAAATTTCCGACTCATGGGCAGTAATTGAATTTCGCAGGTTTCCGGTATAATTTATACCGAACTTCTCGTAAAATTTTAACGCACCGGAACGAACCTTTTTTCTGAATGGATAAATTTTGGCCATGCTGAAAGTCATCTCGGGAAGCGACAAAGTCAGCGAGGAGTCAGTAGAATTTTGTGAGTGCCGTAAGTTTACCGATAAGTTATAAGGCGTATTTTCAAACTTTTTTGAAAATGAGATACTCGACGATTTCTGGCTTCGCAGGTAGTTTTCGGCCGAAATGGAATTTTGCTTATCGTACCCACTGGTTGAAAAATTCACGCTGGCCGAAAATGTTTGGTTCGGATTGGCTTTGGCATCCTGGCTGTGGCTCCAGGTAACGGCGAATTGTGGCGAGCGCGTATAATTGTCCAGTCCTCTTTCTCCATAAACATTTACATTGTACCGAAAATCGAACCCACCACTGTATTTATAACGTTTCCGGTAGTTGGTATGTAATTTTGCAGCCCAGGATCCCCTGGAATAAATATCACCGCGAACGGCAAAATCAAAATATTCACTGGCAGCCCAGTAATATCCTCCGTCGCGCAGGAAAAAACCTCTGTTATTTTCTTCACCGTACATGGGTACCAGAATACCCGATGAATAAGTGGGGGTATTCGGGAAATACCCAAAAGGCAAAATTGGAAAATAAATGGGGAAATCTTCCAAAACCATATATGCCGGCCCGGTAATAATTTTATTGTTTGAAATTACCTTTGCTTTAGTAAGATGAAGGTAAAAGTGCGGATGTTCGGCATCACAGGTTGTATATTTTCCATCTTTTAATACAAAAGCATCGCGCGATATTTTCTTTGTTCGCTGGCTGTGCACAAAACCTTCACCCTGTTCAGTAATTACCTCGGTAATAATTCCTTTTTCGGTTTCAAAATTGTAACGCAACGTTTTCGATTCAAACTCTTCGCGCCCATCTTTAAAAATGGGTTTTTGCACCAGGGTACCTGTTGAATCCTGGATTCCTTCTGCATAAACTTCTTTGGTTTCCAGGTCAAGCTCAATAAAATAAGCAGTAAGTTCAATTTGCTGGTAAGTTACCCGCGCATTGTTATATAAATAAACTTTTTGCCCGTCGAACGAACCAATAATAGAATCTTCAGCGGTATAATCAATGGGAGCTTCAATTACCGTTGTTTTTTCCCGGCCTACTGAATCTGGCTGAGAAACCGGGATTGTGTCATTTGAAAGGGTATCAGTACCAAAATGGTAATTATAAAGCGAATCCTGCAAAACAGGTGAAATGTTTGTGGTATCAAGGAAAGAAACATCAGGCCGGTAAAGCCTGCGTTCTGTTTCCTGGCTAAAAATTAACAGGGGAAATAGAGCTAAAAAGTATGTTATTAATAGTTTGTACAAAATGTTTTCTGCCTTTAAAACCTAAACCTGCCGGCTTGACGTGCAAAAATAAAAATAAGGGTTATACCAGAAGCCTAATAAATGCAAAATAATTCTAATATTTCTATTTTTGTTTCAGAAACAGGAAACGATACGAATAAGAAATGACAATACATTTGGATTCTTTTTCTTTTAACAGGTTTCTTTATTGCAGGCAATGCTGCTTTACCTGGAAACCAACAGTGACCTGGTTCCTCTGTAAGGCCAATAGTTATTGACCCAGGCCACGGAGGAAAGTCACCAGGGCTGCTTATGGCAAATCCATTGAAATATAAATTGTTCCGGACATTTCACTGAAGCTGGGAAGCTACATTAAAAGTGCTTTTTTAGTGGTTATGGTATTTTATACCCGCGGCGGTGATGTTTATCCTCCCCTGCTAAAGCGGGCAGCAGGTTCACCGCATTTTTTCAGGAAAGTTTAAATCGGTTCAACAAACCAGAAAAGAACAAAAAAGGCTGCAAAGAAAATTTAACAGGGTATTTGTGGTAACATTTGAAAACAAGGAGCTGGTATTGGTTGAAACCGCCTCAGAAAAAATGTAAATCTGTTTTTTCTGCCGGAATTTAGGTAATTCAGACAGGAAATCCTTAATTTTACCTGTTAGTTAGTTCAGTTATTATATAATGAAAATGAAAGTATCAAAATATACAAAACTCGGAATCTTAATAGTTGTGTCAATAGCTATACTTATTTGGGGACTCAGTTATCTGAAAGGCGAGGACATATTTAAAAAAAGTGATGATTACCACGTTATATACAACCGCATTGAAGGTCTTTCAGCATCAAATGATGTTATGCTGAGTGGTTATAAAATAGGACAGGTTAAAAACATCAGCTTTTTGCCCGACCATAGTGGCCGGCTGCTGGTTACTTTCTCCATCGATTCTTCTGTAAAATTACCGGTAAACACTGTTGCACAGATTGTAAGCAGCGATTTAATGGGAACACGGGTGATAAAAATTAACCTGAGCAGCGAAAAGGAATTTTATGCAAATAACGATACTATTCCGGGCGATGTGGAAAGCGACCTGAAAGAACAGGTAAGTATGCAGGTACTTCCCATAAAAAACAGGGCCGAAGAACTTTTAAGTACACTTGATTCTGCAATTACTGTCCTTACTGTAATTTTTAACGAAGATGCCCGGAAAAATCTATCTGAAAGTTTTGAAAACATTAACCAAACCATTTTTAATATTGAAAAAGCAACTGCTGATTTGCAGGAAGTAGTTGCATCAAATAAAACCAGTGTTTCAAATATTATTACCAACCTCGATACCATTACCACAACTTTTAGCAACAGCACTGAAGAGTTTAAAAATACATTGAAAAACCTTTCGGCATTGAGCGATACACTTGCTAATTTGCCTGTTTCTCCTATGTTGAAAAACATCTTTAATGCCACAGAAAAAATTAATGTAGTGCTTGCTCAACTTGAAAGTACCGATAACACTGCAGGCATGTTGCTTAACGACAATCAACTTTATACAAACATTAACCTGCTGGCCGATAACCTTAGCCTGCTGCTGAACGACATCAGGGTAAATCCTGAGCGCTACCTAAACTTTTCAGCTGTTGACCTTGGCCGAAAAGTATATGTGAATGCCCCCGGGGAAGCAACCGGGAATATCATTTTTAAAGTACACCTTGTTTCAAGCGAAAACCAGGTTTCAACCGATACAGAACGTTTTGCAGGCCTGGGTGAAATAGAGGAATTCGAAGCCAGTGGTGCCTACAGTTATCTTGTTGGTTCCACCGGATCGTTCACCGAAATTGTTGAATTGCATGAAAAAGCACTGAAGAAATTTCCCAATGCAGCTATTGTGGCATTCAAAAACGGTCGGTTAATAAAATTAGAAAGAGCACTAAAATCGCTCCGGTAATTAACCAAAGTATGTTAATAGTAATACTTATGAAAAACCTAAACCTATCACTACCTACCAGATAGCTTGCTATCAATCAAAATGTTAAATTCAAATTACTGATATATAGACTTTTATAAAAAACGAAAAAAAAATATTTTTTAAACTGCTCTAATTGAAAACAATAAAGAATTTTTAAAAAAATCAAGAGAGAATAGATTTTTTTTTTAACTTTTTTTTCGCAATTTTTGCTTTCGGGAATTAAAAAAGGAATTTTAAAACCTCAAAAATCCAGCTTGTATAAATGAACAGCGAACATCAAACTGCGTGGGAAAAATGCCTCGACATTATCAGAGATAATGTACCGGGGAGCAGTTACAAAACATGGTTTGAACCCATAAAGCCCGTAAAAATTGATAACAAAGTACTGACAATTCAAGTACCAAGTGCTTTTTTTTATGAGTACCTTGAGGAACAATTTATCGACATTCTTCGAAAAACACTTCGTATGGTGCTGGGAAATGGTGCAAAGCTGGAATATAACGTGGTTGTTAGCCCTGGTAATGGAAATGATCAGGACGATAATGGTACTCCCTACACGGTTAGCTACCCCACCAACAACAATACAAAAATTCAAAACAAGCCGCTTTCCATACCTCTTAGGGCCGATGAAAAAAAATCGATAAAAAATCCGTTCATTATTCCAGGAATTCAAAAGCTGCAAATTGATCCGCAACTTAAAGCCGACAATACGTTTGAAAATTTTGTAGAAGGAGATTGCAACCGATTGGCCCGGAGCGCAGGCTATGCCGTGGCAAGAAATCCCGGAGGCACAGCATTTAATCCATTAATGTTATATGGGAATTCCGGACTTGGAAAAACCCACCTTGCACAGGCTATTGGAATTGAAGTAAAGGAACAAATGCCGGATAAAGTGGTGCTTTACGTGAATGCCAATAAGTTTCAAACCCAATTTACTGAAGCCACCCGAAATAACAACCGGAACGATTTCCTGCATTTCTATCAGATGATTGACGTGCTGATTCTTGACGACGTGCAGGAATTTGCAGGTAAAGAAAAAACCCAGGAAACGTTTTTCCATATTTTCAACCACCTGCACCAAACCGGCAAACAGCTTATTTTAACCTCAGACAAACCACCCATCGAACTAAAGGGAATGGAACAGCGCCTTTTATCGCGATTTAAATGGGGACTTACGGCCGATTTGCAAACCCCGGATTTCGAAACGCGAATGGAAATTTTGCGCAGGAAAATATATAAAGATGGTATTGAACTTTCGGATGAAGTACTCGAATACATTGCTTCGCACGTTACCAATAATGTTCGTGAGCTCGAAGGAGCACTGGTTTCGCTACTTGCACAATCCATGCTTAACAAACGGGAAATTACCCTCGACCTTACGGCTAAACTTATTAATAAGCTGGTAAAAAATTCAAGAAGAGAACTTTCAATCGAATACATATCCAAAGTAGTTTGCGATTATTTTAATATGTCTGTGGAATCGCTTCAGACCAAAACCCGGAAGCGTGAAATTGTTCAGGCCCGGCAAATAACCATGTATTTCTCAAAAACGCTTACCAAATATTCACTGGCAAGCATTGGAGCTCAAATTGGAAACAAAGACCACGCAACCGTCCTTCACGCCTGCAAAACGGTTAATAACCTGAAGGATACCGATAAAAACTTCAGGCAATATGTGGAAGATATCGAGAAAAAACTTACCATGTAAAAGATAATTTAGAAGCCAGGTTCCCGCCTGGTTTTATTTTTTAAAACGAAATGATACCTGAATCATGATATTCCTTGCAGCAAGCATTGTTTCGTCCTCGGCTATTTACGTTATTTTCAGGTTGGCAAAAAACTACTCATGCCCTTTAAAACCACTCATTGCTATCAATTACCTCATTGCAACTTTGCTCGGATTCGGTTTCCTGCTCAAATTCAATCTCCAACCGTTTCTGCACTTTACCAACTGGATGCCTTATGCAATCAGTTTAGGCGTGCTATATATCATCATGTTTTTCCTCATCGGATTATCGTCGCAAAAAGCAGGAATAACTGTAACAACCCTGGCCAACAAACTATCGCTTGTTTTTCCAGTGTTCTTTTCGCTGTTCTGGTTCAACGAAACTGTAACCGCATGGAAATATACCGGGCTAATTACAGCTATTTTAGCAGTATTGCTTACGCTATACAAAAAAAACATCAAAAAAACCAACCTGCTTTGGTTTGTCCTTCCGCTGGTCATTTTTGTTGGAAGCGGATTTATCGATTCACTCATTAAGCTGATTCAGGCAACTCAAATTACCGATTCACAAACCGCTTCGTTCGCTACTTTTGTATTTTTTGTGGCATTTATTTGCGGTGTAATTGTTTCACTTTCAAAAAAAGAAACTACAACCAAACTATTTCATGCTCCAACCCTGCTGTTTGGCATTTTGCTTGGTTCAGCCAATTTCGGTTCCCTCTATTTTATATTGAATGCTTTGAATAAAAGCCGGCTCGAAAGCTCACTGGTTTTTGCGCTGAATAACATGCTCATTGTGGCACTTTCAGCTACCATTGGTTTTTTTGTTTTTAAGGAAAAAATGAACCGGATTAATGTTGCTGGAATAATCCTGGCATTTATAAGCCTGTACATACTGTTATGATGGATACTTACAAAACTATAAAAGAAAAAAGTGAAGGCCTTTTTAAAGCGAGAGGAAGTAAATTTTTAGCCTACGCTTTTCATGTTGAAACCGAAGATGAAATTAAAGAAATTGTGGCTCTGCTAAAAAAAGAACACCACAGTGCCCGCCACCACTGTTACGCATGGCGACTTGGAACCGAAAAAATTACTTTCAGGGCAAACGACGACGGCGAGCCTTCATCTACAGCAGGAAAACCAATCTTAGGCCAGCTACTCAGTTTTGAACTCACCAATACGCTAATAATTGTAGTCCGTTATTTTGGTGGAACCCTGCTTGGTACCAGTGGACTAATAAATGCATACCGCACTGCAGCAGCAGCAGCCATTAAAAATGCAAAAATTGAAACCTGCATAATCGAGGAAAAATTCACCCTGAGATTTACCTATAAAGAAATGAACGAGGTGATGCAGATTATTAAACAGGAAAACCTGAATATTACTGACACCCGTTTTGAGCTGAATTGCGAACTCGATTTTTCCGCACGGAAATCAGATGCCGGCCGAATAGAAGAAATTTTTCGGCAGCTTTACGGTGTGAAAATAAAAAAGAGGGCAAGCGGGTAATTTGTTAATAAATTGGTGAAAAAAACCAACTTTATAATTCTGTTCTTTTAAGGGAATCATTATACTTTTGAATCATGATGAAATGCCTACAGATCCATCACCAACATTATTACGGCAGCATCGGTTGCCGGAAAACAAAAATTCCTTATTCCCGGCGTTTTTTCAGACCAGTGTTTAAATGCTACATCAAAGGTTTCAGGGAAAAAGCTTCTGTACTTTTTCCGGCACAAAAAAGCCAATATTTTAGTTTTTTAAAATATTGGCTTTTTTTTAACAGAAAAAATCCGACATTCAATACTATAATACAATGAAACGAGACTTAATATCCATTACAGATTATTCGAAGGAAGAATACCTGAAAATAATGAGCCTTGCGGCAGAATTTGAAACCAATCCAAATCAG
>JAZBNQ010000070.1:0-2072 GCA_036350775.1 Mariniphaga sp. | reverse complement strand
GGATTTTAATACAACCAACGATGAAAAAGGGGATTTTCTGATATATCCCGGGGGCGATACATCTGCTCAGCCATCGGGACGAATGCCGGCAACCGGTTATTTTTTTGATGCCATAATTCGCCAGCAACCCATTGCTGAGGAAAATCTGAATCCAAATGACAATCTGGAAGAATATGGTTTGGTTTCAGAAAGTGATTTGGAATACTGGAAAAAAACCACCCAAAAAGCACGGGCAACAGGAAAAGCTGTAATTGCCGGACTTGGAGGTACTGCGCTGGGCGACATTGCACATGTTCCCGGCATTAAACTTAAAAATCCGAAAGGCATTCGCGATATTACCGAGTGGTACATGAGTATTTTAATCAGGCCCGATTATATAAAAGCAATTTTTGACCGGCAGACCGAAATTGCACTTGAAAATTTCAGCCGTTTGTCAAAAGTAATTGGCGATAATATTGATGCCGTTTATATTTGCGGAACCGACTTCGGCACGCAGGATTCCACTTTCTGTTCGCCGGAACAATTCGATGATTTATGGTTGCCCTATTACCTAAAAATTAACGATTGGGTGCATTCACATACCAACTGGAAAACATTCAAACATTCCTGCGGCGCTGTTGAACCATTCATGACGCGGTTTATAGCTGCCGGTTTTGATATTATTAATCCGGTGCAGGTAAATGCCAAAGGAATGGACCCTGTTCATCTTAAAAAAACATACGGAAAAGACCTCGTTTTTTGGGGCGGTGGAATCGATACACAAAAAACCTTACCTTATTCCACACCCGAAAAAGTAAGGGAAGAAGTGCTCCGGTTTTGCACTGTTTTTGCGAAGGATGGCGGGTTTGTATTTAATACGGTTCACAACATACAGGCCAATGTGCCGGTTGAAAACATTGTGGCTGTGGTGGATGCGATTAAAGAATTCAATAAAACGTAATGATGAAACGAGCATGATAATTTTTAACACAAACGAGTATGATTAAAATTCATGCGAGTTCCATCTGTTACCCTAAAAAATAAACAATTATAAACAGATGAATAAAAATGCAATTGGAATAGACCTGGGTGGTTCAAGAATTAAAGCGGTGGCCATTGATAAAACCGGGAAAATTTTAAACAGTTATTACCATCCCACAAACGACGAGCACGATACGAATTGGAAAACGGGCGTTGCTGAGGCTGTTTTAGAATTACAGGTGAAAAACAGAATTACAGATTCCGTTATTGGAATTTCTGCACCCGGGTTGCCAAATTCCGGCAACACTGCCATTGCTTTTATGCCTGGTAGGCTGCAGGGCCTGGAAAATTTTATCTGGACCGACTTTTTGAAAAGCAGAACTTTTGTTTTAAACGATGCCATTTCGGCCATGATGGCTGAAGCACGTTTTGGCGCTGCAAAAAACAAAAAAAATGTTGTAATGCTGACGTTGGGAACGGGCGTTGGCGGCGCCATTCTCATTGATGGAAAACCTTACCAGGGCGCATTTAACAAAGCAGGCCACATCGGGCACATGGTTATCGACAGCGAAGGCGAACCTGATATTATTGGAATTCCCGGCAGTTTGGAAGATGCCATCGGGAACTGCACCATCAAAAAAAGGTCTTTGGGAAAATACACTGACACGTTACAATTGCTGGAAGCTTACCGAAACGGCAACTTCTTCGCCGCTGAGGTTTGGTTGAAATCTGTAAAGAAATTAGCCATCGGTCTGGCTGCTTTAACCAACATACTGTCACCAGAAATGATAATCCTTGGCGGAGGCATTACCGAAGCCGGCAAAGATTTATTTGAACCGCTTGAAGAATATATGGGTTTATATGAATGGCGCACAGGTGGCAACAAAACAGAAATTGTAAAGGCCGGTTACGGCGATCTGGCCGGAGCTGTGGGTGCTGCCTGCTTTGCAAGGGAAATATCGACAAGTAATTTTTAATCTAATAATTCCCCCTGGCTATGCCATGGGGTTCCGCTTTTTCTCCCTCATTGAGGGGAGATGTCAGCCTCTATGGCTGACAGAGGGGTGAAATAAAGAAAATTCGGTTTTCAGCGATTTAGCTGAAATGAAGTT
>JAZBNQ010000069.1:0-5741 GCA_036350775.1 Mariniphaga sp. | reverse complement strand
TTGCATTCAATTACTTTAATATCGTTGTCTTTGGCCAGAAATTGCATATTGAATGGCCCGGTAATTTCAAGGCCTTTGGCAATTTCCCGGGCAATCCGTTTAATCCTTCTTATGGTTTCCACGTAAAGCTTTTGGGGTGGAAAAACAATGGTCGCATCGCCTGAGTGCACGCCGGCAAACTCAACGTGTTCAGAAATGGCGTAAGCAATAATTTCGCCTTCGCGAGCCACGGCATCAATTTCAATCTCCTTTGCTTCTTCAATAAATTCTGAAACCACCACCGGATGTTCTTTTGAAACGTTGGCGGCCAATTCCAGCAAATGTTCCAACTGGTCGGCATTGGAAACCACATTCATAGCCGCACCCGAAAGTACATACGAGGGCCGGATTAGAACCGGATAACCCACTTCATCGATAAACTTGTAAATTTCTTCAAAGGTTGAAAGTTTAGCCCAGCGCGGTTGGTCCACCTTTAACTCATCAAGCAGCGATGAGAATTTCTCACGGTCTTCAGCATTGTCAATCTTTACCGGCGAAGTTCCCAAAACAGGGACATGCTGACTATGGAGCTTCATAGCCAGATTATTGGGAATTTGTCCTCCCATAGAAATAATTACACCGTGTGGATTTTCCAAATCGATGATGTCCATCACGCGTTCAAATGTAAGTTCATCGAAATAAAGCCGGTCGCAGGTATCATAATCGGTACTTACCGTTTCAGGATTGTAATTAATCATTACCGACCGGTAGTTTTCTTTTTTAATGGCCTCGATGGCGTTCACGCTGCACCAGTCAAATTCCACTGAACTACCAATACGGTAAGCGCCTGAACCCAAAACAATTACAGACTGATCGTCATTAAAGAAGTTGATGTCGTTTTCGGTACCGTTGTAAGTTAAGTAAAGGTAGTTTGTCAGAGCCGGATATTCTCCCGCGAGTGTATCAATTTGTTTGACTACCGGTGTAATGCCATGCTTTTTTCTGAAATCCCTTACCTTCAGTAAATCTTCCTGAATTCGTTTGTTCGGACTACTGAAAACCATTCGGGCAATCTGGAAATCTGAAAAACCAGCTTTTTTAGACAGTTTTAATAGATGCAAGGGGAGATTTTCCAGTTCGTTTACTTTTAGCAGCTCAAGTTTAATATTGTGAATGTTTTTCAGCCGATATAAAAACCAACGGTCAATTTTTGTTCTTTCATAGATATCGTCTATTGAATAGCCTTTATTAAACGCTTCGGCAATGGCAAATATCCGCCGGTCGGTTGGATTGGTGAGTTCCGACTCAATCTCTTCAATATTTATTTCCTCTTTGTTTCCAACAAAACCGTGCATTCCCAGGCCAACCATACGTATTCCTTTTTGAATGGCTTCTTCAAAAGTTCGGCCAATGGCCATAATTTCGCCAACACTTTTCATTGAACTCCCAATAATTTTAGAAACTCCAATGAATTTATTAAGGTCCCAGCGCGGTATTTTTACCACACAGTAATCGAGTGCCGGTTCGAAGGCGGCAGTGGTCACTTTGGTAACCGAGTTTTTCAACTGGTGCAACCCATATCCTAATCCCAGTTTGGCTGCCACAAATGCCAACGGATAGCCAGTTGCTTTTGATGCCAACGCCGAAGAACGTGAAAGCCGCGCGTTCACTTCAATCACCCGGTAATCTTCTGAATGCGTGTCGAGTGCAAATTGTACGTTACATTCGCCAATAACTCCCACACGCCGAATTATTTTGATTGAAATTTCACGGAGTTTGTGGTATTCAGCGTTGGAAAGCGTTTGCGAAGGGGCCACAACAATACTTTCACCGGTGTGTATTCCCAGCGGATCAAAGTTCTCCATATTACAAACGGTGATGCAGTTATCAAAACGGTCACGCACCACTTCATATTCCACTTCTTTCCAGCCTTTAATGGATTCCTCCACTAAAATTTGCGGAGAGTAGGAAAAAGCTTTGGATGCCAGTGATTCCAGTTCAGCGTCATTTTCGCAGAAGCCACTACCCAGTCCTCCCAGCGTATAGGCTGCCCGGATAATGATGGGAAATCCGACTTTCTGCGCTGCAGCCCTGGCCTCAGCCATATTTGAGGCCGCAATACTTTGAGGGGTTTTTACATTAATTTCACCCAGCATTATTCGGAAAATATCCCGGTCTTCGGTATTAATTATCGACTGAACCGGAGTTCCCACAACCTCAATATTGTATTTTTCCAATACACCCGTCTTGAAAAGTGCCACTCCGCAATTCAAGGCGGTTTGCCCGCCAAATGCCAGCAAAATTCCCTGTGGTTTTTCCTTTTTAATCACTTCTTCTACAAAAAAGGGCGTAATGGGCAAAAAGTAAATTTTATCGGCAATTTCCCCTGAAGTTTGAATGGTAGCAATGTTTGGATTGATGAGTATAGTTTCTACCCCCTCTTCTTTTAGTGCTTTCAGTGCCTGCGAACCAGAGTAGTCAAACTCGCCTGCCTCACCAATTTTTAATGCTCCCGAACCAAGGATTATCGCTTTTTTAATTTTTGGATTTGTCATGATACAATGTGTTACTTGTTAACCGATTCCCGGCATTTTAAAATATTCTGAATAAAATCGTCGAACAGAAATTCTGTATCTGTTGGGCCACTGGATGCCTCGGGATGAAATTGCGTGGAGAAAAACGGTTTGGTTTTATGCCTGATTCCTTCGTTGGTGTTATCATTCACATTGGTGAAAAGTGGCTCCCAGTCGGCAGGAAGCGTTTCGGTTGCCACAGCATAGCCATGGTTTTGCGATGAAATGTAGCACTTGTCGGTTCCATGGAGCAAAACCGGTTGATTATGGCTACGGTGTCCGTATTTCAGTTTATAAGTATCAGCTCCGGCAGCACGGGCAAGCAACTGGTTTCCCAAACAAATTCCCATCACCGGCTTATCGTCATCTATTATTTTCTGAATGTTCTGAACGGTTTCATTACACATGGCCGGGTCGCCGGGGCCGTTTGAAATAAACACGCCATCGTAATCTTCACCACTAAAATCGTAATCCCATGGAACGCGAATAACAGTGGCTCCCCGTTTCAGCAAACACCTTATAATATTATTCTTCACCCCGCAGTCAATCAATACCACCCTAAGACCACCGTTCCCATAAACTTCCCGTTGGGTGCAACTAACACGTGCCACCAGGTTTTCCATATTCGGATCATAAAAGTCGATGTCTTCGTTATCAAACTCAATCTTCCCCAACATCGAACCCTTTTCACGTAAAATTTTTGTTAAGGCACGAGTATCTACATCAAATATTCCCGGAACATCGTATTCCTTTAGCCAGTCAGAAAGACTTTTTTCTGCATTCCAGTGGCTAAATTCGAACGAGTAATCAGCAATAATCAAACCACTGATGTGCACTTTGTGCGACTCAAAAAACTTGTGAATTCCTTCCTGAATTTCGCCAAAAGGCACACCGTAGTTACCAATCATCGGATAGGTAGAAACCAGAATCTGTCCGGTGTACGAAGGATCGGTCAGACTTTCGGGGTAGCCCGTCATTGCGGTGTAAAAAACCACTTCGCCGGCAACAGGGTTTTCGCTTCCGAACGATTTTCCTTCGAAAACTGTCCCGTCTTCTAGAGTAAGTTTTGCTTTCTTTACTTGTAACATGTTCATTTATCAGTTAAAAAAAATGCGCCTGCCCCGCAATTGGTTCAAACGCATTCTTTTGAATTATCATTTTGTATTGTGCCCGTTTTATTCCCCATGAACTTTAACTTGATGAAGTTTTTATAAAATCCGGGACAAAAATAATAATATTTCTTTTAAAAAAACTTGATTTGATAAAAAAATGTATAATTTTGCAATCAAAATGTATAATTATTCAAGATGAAGAACCGGGTACAGCGGCAGCTTGAAATACGACGGATAATTGCAAAAGGAAATGTGCACAGCCAGGAAGAATTACTGAGTGCTTTGAAAATTAAAGGGTTTGATTTAACTCAGGCTACCCTTTCACGCGATTTGAAGTTTTTGCAGGTGGCCAAAGTACCACATCCTTTAAACGGCTACATTTATATTATTCCGGATGAAGGGAAGCAAGAAGAGAAACCAGTCAGATCAAAAGATAATTTTCTGGCCGAAGGTTTTAGAGGTCTTGAATTTTCGGGGAACCTTGCGGTGATGAAAACGCTTCCAGGTTACGCCAGTACAATTGCAGCTGTTATAGACAGTGCCAGACAATGGGAAATATTGGGAACGATTGCAGGTGACGATACAATATTAATCATTAGGCGTGAGGGTACAACAAACAACGATTTGATTAACGCCCTGGTTTCAATAATCCCAAAATTGAAAAACAAATTTTAGAAATGAAGGAATTGAAAAATATAAAAGTTTTAGTGGCTGGAAAAGAGCATTTAAAATATGTGGATGAAATAAACGATGCCATTGATGTTGCTTCAAAACAGCGGGGTACGGGTATTGCCAGAAGAACCTACGAATACCTGGCCTCTAAAATTGAAGAGGGAAAGGCAATTATTGCACTCCATGGTGATGCTTTTGCCGGTTTTTGTTACATCGAAACCTGGGGAAATAAAGGTTTTGTAGCCAATTCTGGTTTAATTGTAGTACCGGAATATCGCGGTTACGGACTTGCCAAAGAAATTAAACGTAAGGCATTTCAGCTATCCCGAAAACAATATCCCGAGGCCAAAATATTTGGGCTAACAACCGGCCTGGCTGTTATGAAAATTAACCACGAACTGGGTTACAAGCCGGTTACTTTTTCAGAACTGACGGAAGACGACCAATTTTGGAACGGATGCAAAAGCTGTGTAAATTATGACATTTTGGAACGAATGGAACGTACAAAGTGCCTCTGTACAGGAATGTTATACGACCCGGCCTGGGAAAAAGTACCTAAAAAAGAAAATGGAATCCGAAAAAGAAGTTTGATGGATGTGGTTAAAAAGCTGAAGCCAAAAAACAGTTTCGGCAGTCAAAAACTTGAATTCATAAAAAAAAAGAAAAACCTAAAGAGTGACGGGGCGCCGTTGTATTAAATTAAACAGTATAGCAGGGTAATCACCCAAAATGAATAGTTTTTAAATTGGTTTTGGGCGCTGCTGTCACTCTTTTTAAATAAATCGCTATGGGAAAAAAATTGGTTTTGGCATTTAGCGGGGGACTCGACACCTCGTTTTGTGTGAAGTATTTAAAAGAAGAAAAAGGATTTGAAGTTTACACCGCCATTGCAAATACGGGCGGTTTTTCTGAAACCGAGTTAAAAAAGATAGAAGAAAAAGCATACAGTCTTGGAGCAAAGGAACATGTAACACTCGATGTAACCGAAGAATATTACGATAAATGTATTCGCTACATGGTTTACGGCAATGTTTTGCGAAACAATACCTATCCAATATCTGTAAGTTCTGAGCGGGTTTTTCAAGCCATTGCTTCCATTGAATATGCCAAAAAGATAGGTGCCGGCTACATTGCCCATGGCAGCACAGGCGCCGGCAACGACCAGGTTCGGTTCGACCTCACTTTTCAGGTTTTAGCTCCCGAAATAGAAATTATTACGCCCATTCGCGATTTAATGCTCAGCCGGCAGGAGGAAATCGATTTTCTGAAAAAACACGGTGTGGAAGATGATTTTGAAAAAATGCAGTATTCCATTAACCAGGGAATTTGGGGAACTAGTGTGGGTGGGAAAGAAACACTGACTTCAGACAAGGGATTACCAAACGAAGCTTATCCAAGCCAGTTG
>JAZBNQ010000068.1:0-2762 GCA_036350775.1 Mariniphaga sp. | reverse complement strand
AGTCCGATGCATTGCCTGAATTCATTTCAAACGGTTATAAAGTTGAGGCGTATATCCCACGTTTTTTTAAAGGCAAAACCGATTGTGTGCTGGCTTCCAGGTTTTTTGATAAAGCCCGTGAAGAGAATTCAGGAAAAATGCTCGCAACTTTTTCAGAATTATTTAAATCGGTTAATGGGGAAAACAGGTTGAACGGCCTTGGCCAGTTTGAAATGCGAAAGTTAAATGAAGCTGATGCGCCATTAATTTCTGAGGTGTTCAAACAGGTTTTCGAAACGTATCCGTTTCCGGTTTACAACCCAGATTACATAAGGCAAACCATGCAAAACCTTGAGGCAGTTTATTTTGGAGTTTGGGACAAGAAAAAATTAATTGGCATTTCAACTGCCGAAACCGATTTTGAAAATGAAAATGCCGAGATGACCGATTTTGCCGTACTTACGGAATACCGGGGAAAAAAGCTGGCACAGCACCTGCTGGCATTCATGGAAAAAGAGATGAAAAAGGCCGGAATAAAAACAGCCTATACCATTGCCCGTCTGGCAGAACCCGGCATGAACAAAACCTTTATTAATGCCGGTTACAAATACAGCGGAACATTGGTAAACAATACCAACATTGCAGGAAGCATCGAAAGTATGAACGTTTTTTATAAACACTTATAATTATGCATTTGGGAAAACTTTGTAAATACGCCGGAGAGTGTACTGTCTATCAGAATGAAAACAGTGAGGTTAAAAAACCGATATTCCTGGTGAGGAATGTGTTTTGTAACCGGGGGGCCAAAGGTTGGACCAACTGCAAACGGTTTCAGCTTTATGAAACAGGCCAACCGGTGGCTGATGACTTAACACCAAACGGATAAATTATTTGATTGGAAGGAAAAATATGATTGAAAAGAAAGAAAAAACCGAAGAAAAAATTGTTGAATTTTTAAATGAAAACGGACCAAGTTTTTTGGGCGAAGTGGTGAAAGAACTGAAATTGTCTTACTCAAACGGGTTAGAGCTTGTTAACCAGCTTTTAAATAAGGGTGAAATCAGGCATTCTGATCCGCCACTTCAATACGAAATAAATTCTGATTCAAAATAAATCCATGCACTGGATAGATTATTCCATTTTTGGGCTATACCTGGCAGCCATGCTGGGTATTGGTTTTTATTTTATGCGGAAAAACCGGTCGGCTGACGATTATTTTGTAGGCGGCCGTAAAATGAGTTCGTTTCATATTGGGTTGTCAGTTGTGGCCACCGATGTGGGAGGCGGCTTTTCCATCGGGTTGGGCGGACTCGGTTTTATCATGGGTCTTTCAGGAACCTGGTTGCTTTTTACCGGCCTTATTGGTGCATGGCTCAGCGCAGTGCTACTCATTCCCAAGGTTTCAAAGATGGCGGCAAAACATAACTTTCTTTCTTTTCCCCAGTTTTTAAAACAGTTATACAACGGCAGGGTAGCGCTTATGGCCGGAATTATTTCAGCCATTGGTTACCTCGGATTTACAAGTTCGCAAATTCTGGCAGGTGCCAAACTCGCCTCAGCCACATTCCCGAATATTTCTATGCAGAATGCACTGATTCTGATGGGAGCCATTGCAGTGTTTTATACAGCGATAGGAGGAATTAAAGCCGTTATTTATACAGACACCTTCCAGTGGATTTTACTGATGGGCGGACTTGTTTTTGTTGGACTGCCTGTGGCTTTTTTCGGAATTGGCGGGTTTGAAACATTGCAGGCAACTTTGCCCCAAAACTTTTTTGATTTATCCGCCATAAGATGGCAGCAAATTGTAAACTGGTTTATCACCATTGTTCCCATTTGGTTTATAGGAATGACACTTTACCAGCGGATTTATGCAGCCGGCAACCGTAAAACAGCACAGCGTGCGTGGTTTGTGGCAGGATTATTTGAATACCCGGTGATGGCTTTTACCGGCGTAATTTTAGGTTTGTTTGCCCGGGCTGCATTCGAGATCGGAATTATTGGAAGTACTATGGGTGAAACATTCGACCCTGAAATGGGATTGCCGCTTTTGCTGCGCAATATTCTTCCCATTGGGCTGACCGGCTTAATTTTATCTGCCTATTTTTCGGCCATCATGTCCACTGCCGACAGTTGCCTGATGGCCGCTTCCGGAAATCTCATCACTGATATTTTCAACCGGCACAACTCGGGTAAAATTATGCTCCTCTCGCAAGGAACTACCTTGTTTCTTGGCATTACGGCACTTCTGGTTGCCTGGAAAGTTCCCAATGTGCTCGAACTCATGCTGCATTCCTATTCATTTATGGTTTCCGGGTTATTTATTCCGGTATTGGCGGGTATTTTCCTTAAGGTCAGAAGTTCACGCGGTGCTTTCTGGTCGATGATTGCCGGCGGAACAACAACCTTGTCACTTATTCTTAGCGGACTGGAACTTCCTTTCGGACTTGATGCCAATATTTACGGAATTTCGCTCGCCATTCTGACCTATTCGCTTTTTCATTTTTTCGAAATTAAACAGCAAAATCTGCCCGTTGTAAAAGCTACAGGAGAATCGGTATAAAAAGTTATTTTTGTGGCCTGTTTTTTTACCGATGAAGAATAAAGAATTACTGGCATACTTTACAGCGCTCGGAGCAGCCTTTTTCTGGGGCTTTTCGTTTGTATGGTTTAAAATCGCCTTTTTGGCATACAAACCCATTACGGTGGTTTTGTTCCGTCTTATCATTTCGGCAGCGCTTATTTTGTTAATCGCGTGGGCTTTGAAACGGCTTCAAAAACCT
>JAZBNQ010000067.1:0-2783 GCA_036350775.1 Mariniphaga sp. | reverse complement strand
ATTCCTGTTTCGGAGGAAGCTACCCGGCCAAAACCATTGCCAACCATTGCCTCTGAAAGTCATATTGATGCATCGCATAAAACCAGTTCCCTGCAGGGCATTAACGACCAGCTTTTGCCTAAAAATTCGGCCGATAAAAGCCACACGGTATATCACTGGTGGCCGGAAACCAGCGAAAAACACTGGATTGTGTACAATTTTGCACAACCTGCCACAGTTTCAGAATGCGGTGTTTACTGGCTGAAAGACATCCCAAACGGGGACTGCAGTTTACCCGAATGGTACAAATTGTATTACCAGCGCGGACAAAACTGGGTGGAGGTGGATGCTGAAACACCCTACCCCTTGATGGAAGATGAATTGAACCGGGTGGTTTTTACTCCGGTCACTACCGCGGCCATGAAACTGGAAGTACAGCTTTCAGATGAAAATTCGGCCGGACTGCACGAGTGGACAGTGAAATAGCTTAAAAAAATCCATACATTTTTTTTTCTTTAAAGATTCATTTTTTGATTAAATTTTGGAATAACTTTCAGTAAAAAAGGGCAACCCGGGGGCTACCCTTTTGCTGTTAACCGGCAACAGCCGGTTTTATTGTGGGGCACTGGGATACAAGGTACGGAATAATAACTTAAACAGAAATAAGAGTTTAACATTTTTTTAAAAAAAAGTCGGTTTTAATCTTCGTTTATGGCATCGAATTTAGTACAAACCAAATGGAAATATTGATGAGAATGGCGATTGCTCCCTGGTTATCCAGTTTTTTAAACCGCCCATCCCAAAGCAGGATGAATAATAAAGAGGAAAAAAATACAGAAATTATTGCCAGATTGATGGCCCATGCAGCCTTCGCCAAATAAGCGATCCCCGAAATTACAAACGCCACTGCAACCAAACTGCAAATAAGGGAGGTGAAATCTCTGATGGTTTTTATTCCCATAAATTTTGACAAAGCCCAGGAATTATCGGGCCATTCCATACCTGGTCGCAGCTCAAAAATTCGTTTACTGTGGGCAAAATAAAAGAGGTGAACCAAACCGTGGAGTATGATAAAAATTCCGATAAAAACTTTCATAACCAAAATCTATAAACTCTTCGTAAAATACACAAATTAATTGAAATACAGATGATTAAATTTGAAAAATCTTCGTTTTATGCAAATAAGGATTTAATTTCAGATGTTGGTTTTTTTTCAAATATCCAGAATAAAATGTGTTTGGTATTGCCAGACTTCGCCAAAATATGTGAACTTAATATGGCATCTTCATAAGTTTTGATGTAAAAATCTTTATAAAATCTTTATAATCCTCCTCTGTTTTTTTATGCAGTGTTTATGAAATCACCCCCAAATTTGCAAAGAATTCTTTTGGATAAAAAAGATAAATGAGTCAAATTCTTAACATCAGGCAAATAGTAAACGTATTAGGCAGAATCTCCTTCATTGTAACTGTAGCCCTTTTGTTTTCTGCAGGCATTGCATTCGTTTTTTCCGAAAATGCTAAACCTTTTTTATATGCTTCAATGATAACGGTTTTTATCGGCGTCTTTCTATTTTTTTTATTCAAAGAAAAAAGCCTTGAGGATTCAATTCATCAAAAAGATGCATTCCTTTCGGTTACCCTGGCCTGGTTTTACATTAGTCTTGCCGGCAGTTTACCTTATATTTTTTCAGGTGATATCCCCTTGTTCATTGATGCCTTTTTCGAATCGGTTTCCGGTTTTACCACAACCGGTTCCTCCATTTTAACTGATATTGAAAGTTTGCCTAAATCCATTTTGTTTTGGCGGAGCTTAACCCACTGGATAGGCGGAATCGGAATCATTGTCTTATTCATTGTCGTTATGCCTTCTTTGCATGGAAGCGGTTATCAGTTGTTTACGCTTGAATCTTCTTTTCAGGATAAAATACAACCCAAAATAAAATCAGTAGGTCAACGGTTGTTGTTCATTTACGTTTTTCTAACTGCCACAGAAACAATATTGCTGCTGGCAGGAGGCATGAATCTGTTTGAAAGTGTTTGCCATGCTTTTGGAACGATTGCCACCGGAGGATTTTCACCAAAAAATACAAGTATTGGTGGGTATTCTCCATTTATTCAGTATGTTGTGATGGTTTTTATGTTATTGTCGGGTATGAATTTTATCATTCATTATTATTTATTCAAAAGGGAATTCAAAAAAGTAAAAGAAAACGAGGAAGTAAAGTTTTATCTTCTGATAACAATATTTATCGGTGCAGTAATAACTGTTGCTTTATATGCAAAAACCGGAACAAGTTTTGAAAAGTCGTTCAGAGATTCGTTTTTCCAGGTAATTTCCATTGTAACCTGCACCGGGTTTGCAACTACCGATTATTTAAAATGGCCTGTTTTCGGATGGTTAATTCTATTCTTTGCTATGTTTCTGGGCGGAAGTACCGGTTCTACTGCCGGAGGGATAAAAATGGTCCGGCATCTGCTTTTATTAAAAAATCTGGGCAGGTTTTTTAAAGAATCTATTTACAAAAGAGCTGTTCTTTCAATAAAACTAAATGGTAATAATTTAAGTGAAACAACAAACAAAACTATTTTAACTTATTTTTCTATCTATTTTATAGTTTTTATTGCAGGTACCATCATTTTAGGTTTAACCGGCCTCGACGGAAAGACAGCGACAAGCTCTGCCGCCACTGCCATGGCCGGAATTGGCCCGGGTATCGGCACAGTGGGGCCAGTTTCAAATTTTGCGCATTTGTCTAACCTGGCAAAGCTTACCATGTCGATGCTTATGATATTGGGCAGGTT
>JAZBNQ010000066.1:0-6291 GCA_036350775.1 Mariniphaga sp. | reverse complement strand
GGTTCTTTGCTGGCGCCGGTTGAAGGCAGTTACTACATTGTAAATAAAAATTTTATTGAAGCAACAGCGCTGTTATTGCTTCTTCTTATAAAAGAAAGAGGTTACGGAATTTACGCCTTACAGTATTTTTTGCCGAAAAAGAAAGTAACAAAAGAACCGATAAAAGAAGAGCATGAAGTGATTTCCTCCCGAAGGGAAGCCTTGAAAAATTTGGCCACCCTGCCTGCATTGGGAATCATTGGCTGGGGCGCCTTCCGCGAAAGTCAGGAATACGGAGTGGACACACTTTCAGGAGCCACCATTCAGATTGGAGGTGCCAACATTAGCGAACTAAAAGGCGAATTGCCCAAGGGAAAAATCGGCAATCACGAAATCAGCAGACTTGTATTGGGCGGAAATCTCATTGGCGGTTGGGCTCACTCGCGTGACCTCATTTACGTGCCTTCACTTTTCCGTGCTTATAACACTGAGAAAAAGATTTTTGAAACCCTTATGCTGGCCGAAAAAGCCGGAATCGACACCATCAACATCGGCTTTCCAACCATTGAAACCATGTCGAAATACCGCAAAATGACAGGCAGCAACATCAAAGTGATTTGCCAGGTTCATCCTGATATGGAAAACAATGATTATTTTGTGAACATTGATAAAGCCATCGATTCGGGAATGGACATCATTCAGGTGCAGGGCAACTGGTGCGACTGGCTGGTGCGCGACAATAAAATGGATGTAATTGAAAAAATGATGGACCGGATTCGTTCCCAGGGATATACTGCCGGGCTGGCTTCGCACACGGTGGATGCACTGATTGCCTGCGAGGAACAGGGCATTTTTCCCGACTATTACATGAAAACCATGCACCACGACCGTTACTGGTCGGCTCATCCCATGGAAAACCGGGTTCCGTTTGAAGTGGATGGGAAGCGGCATTTAGACCACAACCGGTTTCACGATAACTGTTTCTGCCTTTTTCCGGACCGGACGGTGGAATTTGTGGAGCGCGCCAAAGTGCCGGTTATGGGATTCAAAGTACTAGCTGCCGGCGCAATTTCGCCTGAAGACGGTTTCAACTGGGCCTTCCAAAACGGTGCCGATTTTATTTGCGTGGGCATGTTCGACTTCCAGATTGTAAACGACGTCAATATCACCATCGATGTACTGAATAAAATTCAGGGCAGAAAACGGGAGTGGTATGCCTGATTTTTAAATTCGCATTTTCTTTCCTTAAGCATGAAATACCAACAGCGGAGTATTGCTGTGGAAAACCATTTTGCGGGCAATGCTTGGATTGAAAAGCCTTGCAATCATATTTCGCTTATGGGTGGTGAGCGAAATAATGTCGATATTTTCTTCTTTTATAAATTTGTCAATCGTTTCCAGAATATTATTCCCAACCAATAACCGGCAGTCAAAATCTTTTCGTTCATATTTGCCTTTCAACACATCTTTCATCCCTTCAAGCCGCGCTTTATTCCAGTCAGAGCTTTCTTCTTTTCCAACATGAACACAAAATACTTTAACGTCGAAGGGTTTTAAAATCCCAATTAACTTATCTATGGCTGAAAAATCTTTTTCATCGAAATTGGTAGCATAAATTACTTTTTGCAGGTCGAGAATTTCCTTTTCCGGCGATTCTTCTGGAATAACAAGTACGGGGACTTTAGCGTTGTATATCACATCGGCGGTAACGCTTCCCATAACCAGTCCGGAGTCGCCACCGATACCCATAACAATCAGCCTTGAATTGTTTTCGTGTGCATAAGCCAGGATGTCTTCGTCGGCATATCCCGGTTTAATAATATATTCACTGTTCACACTTCTCCATTTTTCCTTGCCAATATCATGAGAGAGCTTCCGGATAAATTTTCTGAAATTTTCATTGGCATTCTTTTCAGCATTATCCATCCTTTCCAGCAATGTAGAATCGTAAACATATACATCAGCATAAGGAACTGAATGAACGACCGGATTAATGTAACAGTGCATAAAAACCAATTTTACCTGCAGGTGTGCGGCAATATTGAACGCCATTTTGCAGGTTTTTTGAGAAACAGCTGAAAAATCGACTGGCACAAGAACATGGTCGTCTTTCTCTCGTGGTTGTTTTTCTTTTTCTAATTTTTTTCCCAGAAATTGATCCAGAATTGGAACAGCCTTTCTGATATCTTTTTCAAGGATTTTAACTTTTACTGAAGTTGCAGCATCTTCCATCAGGTTGATGTCTTCCAGGTCGCATTCAATATCCTGTTCTTCCAGGCGAACTTTTAGCATTTGCGCCTTGGAGTAAGGTAATACTACAATTGTAACCAGTTTTTCTTCCATGATTTCCAGGTTTTAATTGAACATTGTTTCTGTTCTCTTATTCGTTGAAGGTAAAAAGAGGTTACAAAAAACGGCATAAAAAAAAAGGGATGAATCAAATCTTACTGATCCACCCCCTGAAAAGCGTATTATTACACTTCCCCCGGGATTAAATCCCGAAAGCTTTTTTTATGTCTTCTACTGAATCGAGTTTTTCCCAAGTAAACAACTCCACCTCTTTAATGGCGGGTTCATTTTCGTATGGCGATTCATATTTTTTAATTACTGTTTCAGGTTGCCGTCCCAAATGCCCGTATGCAGCAGTTTCAAGGTAAATGGGATTGCGCAGTTTTAACCGGTTTTCAATTGCTGCCGGGCGAAGGTCAAAAATTTCCTGGATTTTTTGTGCAATTTCACCGTCGGTAAAACTTACATTTTTTCGGCCATAAGTATTAACAAAAACACCAACGGGCCGTGCAACGCCAATGGCATAAGCCAACTGAACCAGAATTTCATCGGCCACGCCGGCAGCTACCAGGTTTTTGGCAATGTGCCTTGCGGCATAAGCAGCCGAACGATCCACTTTCGAAGGATCTTTTCCTGAGAATGCCCCGCCACCGTGTGCGCCTCTTCCCCCGTATGTATCAACAATAATTTTTCGACCGGTAAGCCCGGTATCACCATGCGGTCCTCCAATCACAAATTTTCCAGTCGGGTTCACATGGTAAATAATGTCGTTACCAAAAAGCTGTTGAACCCGTTCCGGCAGTTTGGCCTTAACACGTGGAATGAGAATATTAATTACATCTTCCCTGATTTTGGCCAGCATAGGCTCATCGGCATCAAATTCGTCGTGCTGTGTTGAAACCACGATGGTATGTACTTTTTCCGGGTTGTTTTCGTCAGAATACTGAATGGTAACCTGCGATTTGGAATCGGGACGGAGGTAGGTCATCACTTTTCCTTCGCGTCTGATTACGGCCAGTTCTTTCAACAGTTCATGCGACAATTCCAGGGCCAGAGGCATGTAATGGTCCGTGTCTTTGCAGGCATACCCAAACATCATTCCCTGGTCGCCGGCACCCTGTTCATTTTTATCCGCTTTTTCCACACCGCGATTAATGTCGGGGCTTTGTTCGTGAATGGCCACCAATACCCCGCACGAATCACCTTCAAAACGGTATGCGCCTTTAGTGTACCCGATTTTGTTAATCACTCTTCGGGTAACTTCCTGAACATCAACATAAGTTTTTGATTTAACCTCGCCGGCAACTACAACCTGTCCGGTTGTTACCAGCGTTTCAATTGCCACTTTTGAATTGCTGTCAAATGCCAGAAACTCATCCAGCAATGCATCAGAAATCTGGTCGGAAACCTTGTCGGGATGGCCTTCTGAAACCGACTCACTTGTAAATAAATAACTCATAATCCCAAATTTTTAGCCGAAATGAATCAGCATATTCAACATTAATTTTCTGGCTGCGGGATGTATCGGATTGAAATGATTGAAAAAAAAGCGATTGCTTTAGCATTTTTTTTCTGTGGTTGCAATCAATCTCAAATCTTTCCACGTAGCGGATGCAAAGTTAATATTCTTTATGATATTATAAAAAGAGTTTTTGGAATTTATTTTTCGCTTACAAAAAACTTTCAGCATTCTACAGTTCAAGTGGGCAGATTTATTAATTTGCTGGTTTGCTATTTTTACAGATAATAATTAAACCAATTTTAAATGCAGAAATTTTTTACATTTTGGCTTGCCGGCTTTGCTCTTTTGCTTTTGGCTGGGTTTGCCGCAGGTCAGCCGGTATCGGAACTTCAACTTCTGGAAGTGCGCAAAATATGGGATGAGGCGCCACACAATGCGTTTACCGATTTAATTCGGTTTAATAACCAGTGGTTCTGTGTTTTCAGGGAAGGTGAAAATCATGTTTCACCCGATGGAGCATTGCGTGTAATAACCTCAAAAGATGGCATTCGTTGGGAGTCGGCAGCATTGGTTACCGCTTCAGACATGGATTTACGCGATGCCAAAATTACCCAAACCCCGGAAGGGCATCTTATGCTCTCGGGAGCCGGAGCTTTGCACGATAAATCAGAAAATACCCACCAGTCGCTGGCATGGTTTTCTGAAAACGGATATTCGTGGAGCAAAAGTTATCCCATTGGCGATCGCGACTTTTGGCTGTGGCGTACCACCTGGCATAACGGGAAAGCCTATAGCATGGGATATGGTTGCAATAAAGAACATTTACTGCGATTGTACGTCAGCAAAAACGGTAAACATTTTGAACCAATTGTTGCTGATTTGGGAATTTCCGGCTATCCAAACGAAACAGCAATTGTATTCAGCGGAGATACTGCGTATTGTTTGCTCCGGCGCGATCGTGAAGAAAATTCCGGAATGTTGGGCATTTCACTTCCTCCATATACCGAATGGAATTGGAAAGATTTGGGCACCCGCATCGGCGGACCGCAAATGATTCAACTACCTGACGGCAGGTTTCTGGCTACAGTTCGGCTTTACGGTGGTGATGGATGGCACCCGGCACGCACTTCGTTATGCTGGGTTGATGCCCGCAAAGGAACCATTACTGAAACGTTGGAACTTCCTTCGGGTGGAGATACGAGCTATCCGGGAATGGTTTACAATAATGGAATTTTATGGGTAAGTTATTATTCTTCACACGAAGAAAAAACTTCCATTTACCTGGCTAAAGTAAAAATTAACTGACTGAAATCCTACCTTGTGTGTTGAACTTCAATATTTTGAAACAACTGTTGCCTATGTCGCTTTAAATTTGTAGTTTGCCGCTGGAATTTTGTTCCGGAAAACATGAAAAACTGGATTGGACGATTAATCTTAATAACCCTTGTTATTCCTGCATTTTGTACCACAAGTTACGGGCAGGCAGAACCTATTCTTACCCAGTATATGTTCAATATGCAACCCATTAATCCGGCTTATGCAGGCATGTGGGAGAAGATTGGGTTTTCTACCCTGGTAAGAAAACAGTGGGCTGGAATTAACCGTTCGCCGCTTACCCAGGTTTTTTCTTTTCATTCCCCAACCAATAACGAAAAAGTGGGCCTGGGCCTTAATGTGACCAATGACCGTTACGGGCTGGAAAACAAACTGAATATTTTTGGCGATTATGCTTATGAAGTTGCCATTACTCCACAAACAAGACTCCGTTTGGGCTTGAAATTCGGTTTTATCAACTATAAAAATCCGCTTACACAATACCAGCTATATCCTGACGGACATTACGACCCGGCGTTTGCCGAAGATGTGGATCTGAAATTTATGCCCAACTTTGGGATAGGCGGTTTTCTTTACGATGAATATTATTATGTTGGGCTTTCAATACCTAAAATGATTAAAAATGACTATAAAGCCAATATCAATAATTTTAATGTGGAAGCACAGGTGCAGACAGTCTATTTAATGGCAGGATATGTTTTCCGTTTAATACAATATAATTACCTGATTATTAAACCGTCTATGATGCTGACTTATAACCGGGGGTTACCACTGAATTACGATTTAGGCATTAATTTTATGTTGCGCGAACAGTTGTGGCTGGGCGTAATGAACAGGTCGGGAAATGCCATCAGTTTTATTTCCCAATGGATAATGGACAACAACCTGCGGATTGGTTTTGCCATGGATTTGACCTACAACGAAATATTCCCCTATCAATACGGAACTTATGAAGTTACGCTGGGTTTCGATATGGACTTTTTTGGACGAAGCTATATCAGGGAAAAATATTTTTAAAAATTACTTCCACGCTATGTCTGCATCGGAGGTATTTCTTATGTAAAGAAAATCAAAATAGGATTCAAAATTTATTTCAGCAAATACATCAGTATAAACAGGGGCAGATAATTCTTTAAATCAGTGCGAAGCTGTTTGAGCGCCTTACTAACCTGGAGTTCGACGGTTCGTTTGGACAGGTTTAACTTATCTGCGATTTCCTGGTTTTT